>NZ_LEKH01000014.1 GCF_001029505.1 Rubrobacter aplysinae
CTGCATTAGCTGCCGGAGCCCTTCGCGCCAGGCCTCCTCGTGGGGGGAGTCCACCAGCACCCCGTCTACGTCGAATACCACCCCTCGGAATCTGCTCCTCGTGTCCCTCTCCGCCATCTCTCTCCTCTCTTCTTGCCGGCCCCTTGCCAGAGTCTCCTGTACTAACGGTACGAGACTACTACGATTGGCCTACTAGTTTTCGGCTCCTCTTCTACATGACCACGAGCATCCCTTAGAAACCCCCTCGAACTTCTCGAACTTCTCCACGCTCTCCTTCCACAAAGTCTCCGTAATGTCATCGTGGTACACCCTGGCCTCTGCGAGCTTGCCAGAGCCCGCGTACTCGACCTTGCTCCAACCACGGCGGCCTCTTCAAGACGCCGTCGGACCTCTTCGCCGGCGACCGAGAAAGTGTTCTCGTCGGCGGCTATCGCCTGACGGTTGCCGAAATGCCGATTGAGTTTCTCACCGGCCGAGACCTGGACTCCCAGGCTTATAAAGACACTCTCGATGCCCGTGGTCCCCTGTAGCGCCCCGTTTATCCTCTCTTCGTCTACCTTTCGGCCTCCGTTCTTTTGCGGGTGCTACGCTTACTCTCTTCCCGGTACCAACTGTGGCTAACCGTCATCGTCGGTCCAGCCGGACTCCTGCCATATCTGGTCCGGTATCAGGCGGTCTATCCTGTACAGCACGTAGTCCGGCCTGTTCCCCGGGCTCTCTGCGGCGATCGCCTCTACCGTGGTATCTCCGGTCAACACCGCCGCCGAGGGCATCCCGGCGTCCAGGGCCATGCGGATCTCGGTGTACAGCCGGTCGCCGGTCATCACGCACTCGGCGGCGTCTAGCCCGAGCATGTCCATGACGGTTTCGAGCATGATCTTGTCCGGCTTACCGACGTTGACCTCGCACTCCACGCCGGTGCAGCCTTCGATGGCCCCGACTATCGCGGCGGCGTCGGGCTCGCCCCGGCCTCCGGGGAACGGACAGTAGCGGTCGGGATTGGTGGTGACGAGCCGGGCGCGCCCGTGGTACCAGATGGCATCGAAGGCGATCTGGAGCTTGCGGTAATCGAAGCTGCGGTCGTAGCTCGCGACGACGACGTCTATCTCCGAGGGGTCTTCGGAGAGCTTGATCCCGGCATCTCGCAGCGACCGGATGAGGGGCTCCTCTGCTATGGGAAAGACGGTTGCGTCGGGGTGATTCCGCAGGAGCCACCGGGTCATGGTGACGACGGTGTTGACGATCTCACCCTCCGGTGTCGGCAGGCCGAGCCTTGTCAGCTTCTCGGCGTACATCCCGGGGTCTTTAGTCGGGTTGTTCGAGAGGAACACGACCTTCTTGCCAAGCTCACGCAGCTTCTCGACCATCCGCTTCGCTCCCGGCAACAGCTCGTCGCCGAGGTAGATGGTGCCGTCCAGGTCGAAGACGTAGCCCTCGTACAGCCGGTCGGGGAGCCGTAGAGCCCCGGTGGACTTGGCCGGACCAGGCTCGGTGCGGTCTTTCATTAGAGGCCTGCCTCTCTGTCGGACTCCCCGAGCACCCTAGGGCCTCACCGCGGACTCACCGCTTCCGGGGCTCTCCCGCACTCTCCCCGACCGATCTCGTACAGGAACATCTCGCGCATCGAGGGGGCGAGGCTCTATGTAGCAAACCACGTAGAAGCGGTACGTCTCGTTCCAAACCTGATAGGGTTCTATCGTCTGCTTGGTGTGGACCATGTTCGCAGTCGTCTAGATGTCCGGGTAGACCCCGACCAAGGCGGATATCGCGAACCCAGGCGCTGGCCTACCGCTGGCCTCTGTAAAGGCGATGGAGGCATTATGCACGCCGACATGCAGCTTCGTTCCCCACTCTTACAGACCTGGTAGCTTGCGCGGCTTGAGTGTATTGCGCGGGTAGTCGGCGTCACACTCACGAGGCCATCCTCTAGGCACCTTTCCCCTGTCTGTTCCTAAGCCTACGCCGGTACAATATCCTTGTCAAATGAGCACGATTTGGGCTCTTGTTCATACACTCGAGCCATGCATCAGGGTTCTGGTGAGCAGTTCTTGTACACGATTCTGGCGTGCGGGCTGAGGCTGACATGGATGCTGCTAGGCTTATGGGAGTGTCGACGGTGTGCGCGAGGTTTGCGGGATATTGATCGTTAGGCTGGTACTTGGCCGACCGTATAGAGTCTGACGTTGGGTCAGGATAAAAGTTGGTATCGCGGCATCGCACCACTCCCACGGAGGAGCAGCTTCTTCTGGACACGTTCGCCCGGCTCTATTACGTCAAGGATCTCACGCAGGCCGAGGTCGCCGAGCAGCTAGGGCTCTCGCGTTCGAACGTGCAGCGGATGCTGAAGGAAACGAGGAACCAGGGGACGATCGAGACCCGGATTCACTTCCCACCGAAGACTATATCGAAGGTACAGGAGCTAGTTTCTGGGCTGGCCCTGGGACATTGTCTCGCGCTGGCGAAATCCCGGATAGGCGTGAGCTCCGGCCCCATAAACCCGCCGCCAACATCGGGGCGGCGCGCTCTGGTTTGATCAACGTCCTGGTTACCGACGAGGAGACCGCCGGCGGGATGCTGGAGTATCTGGACGACGAGGTCTGACGGTGGCCCAGCTACTCCAGACCCTCAAGCTACTCCGGTAAGCCTCGGCGGGCCTACTGCTCCGGGTCGGGCTCTCCGTCCACCTCCACCGTTACGCCCTCACCAAGAAAGCAGAAATGGTCCGCAACCTCCCGGGCCTCTTTCAACGGCTCGGGGTAGCTGAAGCCCGCGTCTTCGACCCGTACGTCTCCGGTCTCTACCGAGTAATACGTGGCCTCGCCCTTGTACGGGCAACGCGCCCTGGACTCGCTCTCGGAGAGCGCCTCCGTACGGACGTCCTCGGGCGGAATGTAGTAGCGGACCGGCAGACCGGTCTCGAACAGGAGCTTCGGGCTATCCGTCTCGGCGACGGTCTCACCGCCCGCGAGCACCCGGACGTGGCGGGATGAATCCAGCACGTCCACCCGGGTGTAGGGGTCACGGGGGTGGACGTGGATCTCCTCGTCCTCCTCGTACCAGTGGTCCATCGCGCCGAAGTAGATCGCCGCGTACCCGGCGAGCGGGGCGAAGACACCCTCGGCATTCGGGTAGGCCCACACCGCGTTCTCCGCCGTCCGGCTCCCGGCCTCTACAGAGCGGTACCCGGCGTCGCCCTTGAACGGGCAGTGCGTGGTGTGATCCGTCGGGTGCAGAAGGTCCGGGTTCAGATCCTCTTCGGGAAAGTAGTAGACGGGCAGGTAGCCGGTCTCGTGCAATAGCTTTGCCCGGCGGCTGTCTACCACCGTCTCGCCGCCAAACTCCGCCCGGACCCGCTTGGGCGAGTCCTCGAAGTACAGCGTGTGCGCCTCCAGAACGCTCGTGTCGAAGTTGAACTCGCCGCTGCCCCGCCTGCCGAACGGGGCCTCGCCGATCGTAAGCGCCATCTGTAACTCCTCTCCTGTATCTTCAGTCCAAATTCTAGATGTCTAGAGACTTTAAAGGCTGCGGTGTCCCTGTACCGCGGCCAGGAGGTCGTCCTTCATGGAGGCGATCTGCTCGTCGGCCTGACGCGGATCCTCACGGCCGGATTCCGCCATCTGGGAGCGGTCCTCGGCTCCGCGCACGACGTTCAGCTCCCCGGCTTCAAGACCCTCTACCAGCGCCTGAGCGACCGCCTCGGGGCTCTCGTACTGGAAGCCGAGCTCGGGGCCGGCCTCGTTGGTATCCATCATCGGGGTCTCGGTGGCGCCGGGGTAGATGTTCATCACGTGTACACCCTCACCGTACAGCTCCCGCCGCAGGCTCTCGCCGAAGTGGGCGATCCCGGCCTTCGTCGCCCCGTACACGGAGTAGAACGGCATCGCCGCGAGCCCGAAGCCGGACGAGACGTTCACGACGGCCGCCTCGCTAACGTCCCCGCCGTTCTCCCTCAGCGCGGGCAGCGCCTCGCGGGTGAGCAGGATCGGGGCGGTCAGGTTGACCTCGAGCTGGGCCCGGATCTCATCCTCCTCCATGCCCTCCAGCCGCCCGGCGCGCACGCTGCCGGCGTTGTTCACGAGCACGTCAAGCCCGCCGAAACGCTCGACGGCGGACCGGACGACCCTCTCCCGATCACCGGGCTCCACCACGTTACCGGCCACGACCTGGGCCTCGCCGCCGGCCTCCTCGACGAGCCCGGCGGTCTCCCGGAGTGGCTCCTCGCGACGGCCGGTCAACGTGAGCCGCGCCCCGCGCCGGGCGAACTCTACCGCCGCCGCGCGTCCAATGCCGCTGCCCGCTCCCGTTAACAGCACGGACCTTCCAGAAACCTCTACAGTCAAAACGGCTCCTCCAAAATCAGAATCAAAACCTATACCGACCTGCGGATATTATCACTGTAAAAAAGAAAGTAAAGGCTAGATCCAGTGACATCAGAGGTTTCCGGGCTCTGCGAAGCAGGGTCATCCAGAGCCTCTTTTCACGGGTAGAGATCGCGGATCGGGCGGGGGTTTAGCCGAAGGAGATGCCCAGTATCCAGTTTGCCAGGGTAAAGGCGGTGGCGAAGATCAGGATTGCCCCGATCACGTTCAGGATCACCCCGGCGCGGACCATCTGGACGATGGTTATGTGGCCCGAGCCGAAGACTATGGCGTTCGGCGGGGTGGCGACCGGGATCATGAACGCGCAGGTCGCCGCAAGCGCCGCCGGGACCGCGAAGGCCAGCACGCCGAGGTCCAGCCCGATCGCCGCTCCGGCCAGTATCGGGAGGAACGTGGCCGTCGTGGCGGTGTTGCTCGTAAGCTCGGTCAGCAGGATGACCACCACGATGATGATTCCGATGAGTATCCACACCGGCACCCCCCCGAGCCCGGAGACGAGGCCGCCGATCCACACGTCCACCCCGGTCTCGGATACGGCGTTCGCCAGGCTCAGGCCGCCGCCGAAGAGCAGCAATATGCCCCAGGGGAGCTGGGCCGCCGTCCGCCAGTCGAGGGCAAACACGCCGTTACGCCAGTCCACCGGGATCGCGAACAGCACGATGGCCGCGATTATTGCGATACCGGCGTCCTCTACCCCCGACAGCGCGCTCTCCAGGCTCGCGAAGATGCTCGGGAGGATGGAGTTGAGGATCCAGGCCGAGGCCGTGAGCACGAAGACCGTGAGCACCACCTTCTCGCCCCGGCTAGCCGGTCCCATCTCGTCGAGTTGCTCCTGGATAATCCGGCCTCCGCCCGAGATCTCATCCATCTCCGGCGGGTAGACGAACCGGGTCAGGACCACCCAGGCGATGAACAGGAAGATCACCGCCAGCGGCAGCCCGACGAGCATCCACTCGCCGAACCCGATGCTGATGTCGTACTCCTCTTCGAGGAAGCTCGCCATGAACAGGTTCGGCGGCGTCCCGATGAGCGTGGCGAGCGACCCGATGCTCGCCGCGTACGCGATAGCGAGCATCAGACACGTCGCGAAGTTCGACGCGCCCTGGCCCGTTAGCTCGTGGCCCTCCGTCTCCCCATCTCCGCCCTCGGATTCAGAGGCCTGATCTCCGAGCACGAGCACCAGCACGCTGAGGCCTATCGGGATCATCGCCACCGTGGTCGCCGTGTTGCTGACCCACATGCTCAGGAACCCCGTGGCGAGCATGAAGCCCCCGATCATGCGCACCGGGTTCGTCCCCACCGCCCGGACGGTAAGCAGCGCGATCCTGCGGTGCAGCCCCCACCGCTGCATCGCCAGCGCAAGCATGAAACCGCCCATGAACAGGAATATTAGGTCGTTCGCGTACGGCGCAGCCGCATCCTCTATATCCACCACCCCGAGCAGCGGAAAGAGCGCCAGCGGCAAGAGCGAGGTCGCCGGCAGCGGCAGCGCCTCCGTGACCCACCAGGTTGCGATCAGGATGCCGACCGCGACCGTCGCCACACCGGCCTGCGTCAGCGAGGTATCCCCGCCGCCGGTCGGCAGCAGCAGGTACGCCAGAACTGCCAGCACAGGCCCGAGGAAGCGGCCTATCCAGGCGCGGGTGGATACCCGCGTCTCCTCGACCGCGTCGCCAATCTCCGGCACGTCGGTAAGCTCGCGGTCCCGATCACTCCGCTGCTCGGACACGTTCCCTCCCCTCTACGGCGGTTACGCTACGGGAGCCGCCACCACTACCATCCCTCCAGGTAGTCAATCAGAAACCAGAACCACTCGCCACACCGGCCACATACTCGTTCCCCGGCGGGGAGCCGCCACAGCAGACCGAGAGGAATAACTTGGAGTAACGCGGGATAACGTGACGGATGCGGCCCATCGGGTAGAGTCAAACACGGCCCACACTCTATCCGTCTCCCGGATAGCAGGACCGTAAGGCCGGGCGAATCTACCCGATCACCGGATACGCCCTAGATACGTCCTAGCCTCTCTCGGCCTCCAAAATGCGCCCGGCGGTCTCGGAGAGGTCCGCGCCGACGACGTCGGGGGTTGGGGCCAGCGGGTCGAGGACCGCGCCGGTCCGGGCTACGAAGGCGGCGGCGCACCCGGCCCGCATGGCTCCGGCCACGTCCCAGGCGTGGGCGGCCACGAGCCGGACACCGTCCATCTCCACCCCGAGCCGGTCGGCGGCCATCCGGTAGGGCTCGGGCGCGGGCTTTAGGCGGCCGACCTCGTCAGCGGAAAGTATCCTCTCGAAGTAGCCCGAGAGCCCGGCGTTAGAGAGCTGCTCGTCGGCGACCTCGGCAGTGGAGTTGGTGAGCGCGGCCAGCCGGAAGCCACCGTCGCGCAGGCGGGCGAGCGACTCCTCTACCTCCGGGTGGGGCGGCAGCTCGCGGATGCCGCCTATTATGTGCTTTTTCTGGTCTTCTGAGAGACCCAAGTCGCGGCGGGCGGCGACCATGTCGAGGGCGGAGAGGCCGAGCGTGCCGAAGTCGTGGTAGACGCCGGTGACGGTCGCGGTCAGCCAGGAAGTCAGTAGCTGGGTGAACCACTCTTTTCGGAGGGCCGTTCCGGGGGCTTCCCCGAAAGCCTCCTCGAAGCGCGGGTCCAGCGCGGCCAGATCCAGCAGCGTCTCGTTTACGTCGAATACACAGACTCGCGATGTCTCCGGCATTGCTCCACCATCCTCCGGCGCAGACTACGTAGGCTAACGCCCCCGGCGGGATCGAGGCGGTTACCGATGGTTACGGCGGCCTCTCTACCCGCTCCGGGGGCGTCTAAAGTTCGGTCTCGTTGGCTTTTAGTTAGCCCCGGGCGTTGCTCACGACGTTGTCTATGACGCCGTACTCCACGGCCTCCTCGGGACCGATCATGTAGTCCCGGTCGGTGTCGGCCTCTATCTTCTCGTAGCTCTGACCGGTCTGCTCGGCGAGTAGCTCGTTCAGGCGGCGCTTGGTGCGCGTGAGCTCTTCGGCGTGACGCTCGACGTCGGAGACCTGGCCGCCGAGGCCGCCGCCGACGGACGGCTGGTGCAGGAGTATCCGCGTGTTGGGCAGGGCGTTGCGCTTGCCCTTGGTGCCGGCCGCGAGCAGGAAAGCACCCATCGAGGCCGCCATGCCAAGCGCCGTAGTGGATACGTCTGGCTTGATGAAGTGCATGGTGTCGTAGATCGCGAGCCCCGAGTACACGCTGCCGCCCGGCGAGTTTATGTACAGGCTGATGTCCTGGTCCGGGTCCTCGGACTCGAGGTGCAGGAGCTGGGCCATCACCGTGTTCGCGACCATGTCGTCTATCGGGGTGCCGATGAAGATGATCCTGTCGTTCAACAGCCGCGAGTAGATGTCCATCGTCCGCTCGCCGCGCGGCGTCGTCTCGGTAACGTAGGGCACCACACCCTGCGGCACGCCGCCCGGGAGGTCTATCCCTTGCGGATTCTGCGAACCCTGTGCGTCGAGGGCTCCGAGGCCCGTGGTGTATCTAGGGTCGAACTGCATCTGTAATCTCCTTTGCCGCGCTCTGGTACCTTCGTGCTCTCGGTGCTTTTGGTACCCGTTGCGCGGCCCTTCGCGGGACCGTATGCACCCTTTATATTCGATAAGCCCGACCTTACAAGCGCGGGAGGCTCTTACGCGGCCCCATGCCGCCAGCAGCGTAACGCGATCCGGACTGTAAGCGCAGGTCGCGAACGCGGGCCGCGGAAAGTCTATTCCGGCTTCTGGATCCACTCCGGCTCTGGCGTGATCTCCGTGGCGGGCTCGGCTCCGGGGCTGTCGGCCTCGCTCTGGGAGACGCGCATCAGCGGCCTGACCTTCATGTCGTGATCGCAGGGTATCTGGCACGAGAGCCGGAAGTTGCCGAGCTCCTCGCGCTTCTCTAGTGCTTCGAGCTCGGCCTGGGTCATCCGCTCCGGCTCGCCCTCGACGAACTCGACGCGGCAGGTGGTGCACTTGGCGTTGCCGCCGCAGCGGTGCATGATGTCCACCCCGGCGTCCTGCTCCACGGCGAGCACGAGCCGTCTACCATCCTCGACCTCGATCGTCCCAACGCCTCCAACACCGTCTATCTCCAGCTTCGGCATGATCCCCCTTCCGGGTAACCAGGTATCGTTCCGGCAAATCTCTACAAAGCACTAAGAGTGCCACACCGTGCCCGTTACGTACAGCTCTTGCGATTCCATAAGTTCCGTACAATGGGAGCCTGTAGAGTACCCGCGAGGGTAGGGCTTCGTGGGGCCTCGGGGCGGACCAGAGCCCGTATAAACCCGTATACGTGGATACATAGAGTGGAGGTAGACATGGATAGTAGACCCGCTTCGGTACAGGTAGACAAGCCGTGGGGCCGCTTCGACCAGTACACTCACAACCTCCCGTGCACGGTCAAGATCATAACGGTGGTCCCCGGCGGCGTGCTTTCCCGGCAGTACCATCACGGCCGCGACGAGCTGTGGGTCGTGCTGGATCCCGGCGCCCGGGTGGAGCTCGGCGAGGACGTGTTGGAGCCGGAGGCGGGCGAGGAGCTTTTCATCCCGCGCCAGACGGTACACCGGCTCTCGACGGTCGGCGAGGAGCCGGTGAGGATATTGGAGATCTCCTTCGGAGAGTTCGACGAGGAGGACATAGTCCGCCTGGAGGACGTGTACGGCCGCGTCGGGCCGTGAGCCTCCGAGTGGAGAGCACAGCCTCTTGAGGCGGCGCAGGGGAAGACGGGAAGGTGGCTTCGACCTGGAGCGCCTGGCGCGGCATCAGGGAGAGGGGCGGCGCTCGCCCGAGGGCTTGGTGGAGGCGGCGCGAGAGGTGTGGCTCTCGCCGGTACGTTTCTTCCGGCACCTGGACCCGGAGGGCGGTCTGATCCGGCCGGCGGTCTTCGCCATCGTGGTCCTGTTTCTCAACCTGCTGCTCGGGGACCTTCTACAGGCTCTCTGGCTGCGGGACTTCGGTCCCGAGCTGCTGCGGCTGCCGCTGTTGGCGCTGGCCGCCGCCGGGCTGCTCGGCCCGGCGCTGGTCGCCCTGTTCGCCGGGCTCGTGCTATTCGTGCTCGACGGCGCGCCTTCCAGGGAGAGGCTCGGCCCGGCCTTCCGCGCCTTCGGCTACGTCTCGGCTATCGGCCTCGTGCTCTGGATACCGTTCGCGCCCCTGGCGGCCCTGCCCTACGCCGCCTACGTGGCCCACGTCGCCGTCGCGGAGACTCTGGGGTCCAGCCGGACGAAGGCGGCCCTCGCGGTGCTGATACCGCTCGGCGCCCTGCTGCTCATACTCCTCATGCTCACCGGTCCGGAGGAGCTCTGGACCCTCTTCACGAACCCGCCCCAGAGCTAGAGGAAGTCAGAAGAGTTTAGAGGAGTTACACGGCGGCTAGCCCGCCGACTCAAGCGACTTCAGCGCGAGCGCGGTGAGCATCGCGGCTCCGCGGGGGAGTATCTCCTCGTCGAAGGCGAAGGCCGGGGTGTGCAGGCCGGACACGTCGCCGACCCCGAGCCACACGTAGGCTCCCGGCACCTCCTCGAGCATGAACGCGAAGTCCTCCCCGGCCATCGAGGGATGCCGGGCCTCGATCGCGCTCTCCTCCCCGAAAAGCTCCCCGGCCACCTTTAGGGCGAAGTCGGCGGCTGACTCGTCGTTGCGGGTCACGGGGTAGGCGAAGCGGTAGTCCAGCTCCGCGTCGCCGCGCATGCCGCTGGCGACGCCGCGCGAGATCTCCTGTATCCGGTCGGGCATCCGCTCGCGCAGGGCGGGGTCCACGGTGCGCACCGTGCCCGCCAGCCGTGCGGTCTCCGGGATGATGTTGAAGGCGCTGCCGGCCCCGATCTCACCTATCGTGAGCACCGCGGCCTCCGAGGGGTCCACCTCGCGCGAGACGATGGTCTGTAGCGCCGTTGCGACGTAGGAGGCCATCATCACGGCGTCGGCGGTCAGATGCGGCATCGCGCCGTGTCCGCCTTGTCCGCGCACCTCCATCTCGAAGCCGTCGGCGGCGGCCATTATCGCGCCGCCTTTCG
Source organism: Rubrobacter aplysinae (assembly GCF_001029505.1). Classification (NCBI taxonomy): domain Bacteria; kingdom Bacillati; phylum Actinomycetota; class Rubrobacteria; order Rubrobacterales; family Rubrobacteraceae; genus Rubrobacter; species Rubrobacter aplysinae. Next base: position 10,412 of record NZ_LEKH01000014.1, read on the forward strand.
TCGAGAAGCTCCCGAACGTGAGCCCCGGCCACAGGTGGAGGGCGAAGACCTTGTCCAGCCCCCGCGTCACCCCCTCCTCGACCATTATCCGCCCCCCGGCGTAGCCTTCCTCGGCGGGCTGGAAGATGAACTTCACGTCGCCCTTTAGCCTGCTGCGCAGCTCGTCGGAGCACAGCGCGTGGGCCGCCCCGACGAGCATGCTCGTGTGCCCGTCGTGGCCGCAGGCGTGCATCCTGCCGTCCGTCTCCGAGGCGAACGGCAGCCCGGTCTCCTCGTGGATCGGCAGCGCGTCCATGTCGGCCCGCAGCCCGACGGTCGGGCCATCGCCAGACCCCCGAAGCGTCGCGACCACCCCGTTCTCGGCCAGCCCGGTCTGTATCTCCAGCGGCAAGCCTTCCAGGGCATCCACCACCTTGCGGGCGGTCTTCTCCGTGCCGAACCCGAGCTCTGGCTCGCGGTGTATGTCGCGCCGCAGGGCCACCATCGCCTCGCCGGAGCGTTCCCGGATGCCACCCTCGATCCACTCGAACTTCCCGGACTTTTCGGACCTGTCAACCGTACCCATAACCAGAACCTCCGCTCGCGCCTTCTAATGATCTCTGATACCGGGAGTCTACAGCAGCGCCGGGGCGGCTTACGCGCCGGCGGCCAGGAAGCCTGAGGCCAGGGATGCGGCGAAGAACAGGAGGGGTATGGCGGCCACGATGGCGGCCCGCGCCGGGGTGGTGTCGTGGGCCTCCCGCACCGCGACGAAGACCAGATAGTAGCCGTAGAGCGTCGCCAGAAATCCGACGACCGGGAGCCAGGAGAGCAGCGAGACCACGCTGGTGTAAGCATAGATCTTGAACGTCGCCCAGTACCCGGCGTTGTCCCGGCCGACCACTATCCGCACCAGGATCTGATATATGAAAGACCCTATATAAAGCCCGAGCACTATGAACAGCGGCGCCAGCACGACAAAGGCCAACGCTATCCCGGCCAGAGCCAGCCCGCCAAACTGTCCCGAGACCGCCTCCGGCGGGCCGAACGCCTCCCCACCAAACGGCCCGAGATCAACCGGCGCCAGAAACTCCACGGCTATCCCGAGCGCCGCGGAAACGACGCCGCAGATAATTGCGAAGACCATCGGCGGCAACACCCGGTCCTCGTTCGTTACCCCGCGAAAGAAAGCGGCGGGCTCCACCGCCACCCGCCGGGCCGTTTCCACAAAACTCTCCAACGGCCTCGAAGGCTCGAAGCCTGGCTCGCCGCCCCCGGGGCGCTGACTCGCGTCCATGTCCTCTACCCCTCTCCCGCCCCTCTACAGAGCCTCTACAAAATCCGGGCGGATAGCTTTTCTACTGCTCCTCCAACACTTCTCTAACACTTTTCTGAGGACAAACTACACGAGAACCTCCGGCTAACGCCACAACATACGCCGTAACGGTTTTGACAGCTCCCTCCGATTTCGCTATTGTTGGACATTAAACAAACGCCGCGAAAGGGAACCGGGGCCGAGGCCCGCGGGCGGCTTTTGTAGTTTTGGGGTTTTCCGGAGCACGGAGGAGGTTAGAGAGCCGGGAAAGTTCGGTGCTGGATTGGCGTGAGGCGTCCGGCGGAGCCTGCGGAAGAGCTGGAGTGCGGCCCTGCAGGGGCGGAACGGACAAGCTGAACAAGATAGCCGAAAAGAGAGCCGAAGAATGGGGTGGGGAATGGTAAGGAAGATCAGGCTAGCAACGGCCTTGCTCATGGCCGCGACCATGGCATTCGCGGTCACCGCCTGCGGAGGATCGGGCGGTTCCGGGGACTCTGGCGGCTCCGGAGGTTCCGGAGGCGACGGGCAGACGGCGACCATCGGCTACAGCGGGCCCCTCTCCGGGGGCGCGGCGCTGTACGGCCAGAACGCGTTGGACGGCATAAACATGGCCGTCAAGGACCTCAACGAAGACAAGATCGAGATAGACGGCGAGCCGGTTACGTTCGAGGTCGAGTCTCTGGACGATCAGTATTTGCCGGACGAGGCGGCGACCAACGCCCAGAGGCTCGTGCAGCAGAACGGCGCGCCCGTCGTGTTCATCCCGCATTCCGGCGGCATCTTCGCCGCGCAGGAGATCAACGACAGCCGCAACGAGTTCCTGATCGGGGCCTACAGCAGCGACCCGGCGATCCTGGAGCAGGAGAACGACCTGACGATGATGATCCCGCCCCGCTTCGACAGCTACATGAAGCCGTTCGCCGAGACCACCATGCAGGACTTCGGCGGCAAGCTCGGCCTCGTCCCGACCGAGAGCGAGTACGGCCTTGAGTGGACCGACTACATAACCGACGAGTGGGAGTCCCAGGGCGGCGAGGTCCTCTCGAACAACGGCGTGGACTACACCACGACCACCGACTACGCGAGCCCGGTCAGCCAGGCGCTCTCGGAGAACCCGGACGTCCTGTTCGTCGGCGGCCCGTCGCAGCCAACCGCGCTGGTCATGGAAGAGGCCCGCGAGCAGGGCTTCGAGGGCGGTTTCATGGTGATGGACCAGGCAAAGTTCTCCGAGATGGAGGGCTTCACCGACTTCGACAACTTCAACGGCTCGACCGGTGTCCTGCCCGTAATCGAGTCCGACAGCCCGGGCATAGACCAGTTCATAGAGAAGTACAACAAGCAGGTTACCGACGAGAGGCCGGTGGTCTCCGAGGTCGCCTACAACTATCAGGCGATGCACATAGTCGCACAGGCGATGAAGCTCGCCGGCACCACCGAGGACCCGCAGGAGATCCGGGAGAGCATAGAGCCCGCCATCGAGGAGGTCAGCGATGAGTACAAGGTGGCCAACTTCCCCACGAGCTTCACCGAGGACGGTCACCTCGAAGGCCCGGTCACGGCGACCTACATACAGGAAGAGGAGTACACCCCGCTGGAGATCCCACAGCAGTAGGCGGGCTCTGGCCGGTGGCTGGCTCTCTAGCCGCCGGCCGGCCGGGGCCACCCGACCCAGGGATACTTCTAGCACGGTTACACATCTTCCGGGAGAAAAGGGGTAGATGGAGCTCTTTCTACAACAGCTGGTAAACGGGATCGCCCTCGGCAGCGTGTATAGTCTCGCGGCGCTCGGGCTGACGCTGGTCTTCGGGGTCTTGCGGATACCGAACCTGGCGCACGGCGCGCTGTACATGGTCGGGGCGTACGTAACCTACTTCGCCCTGACCTCCTACGGGATACCCTACATAGCCGCAATCGGGGTGGCCGCCGTGGTCCTGGCGGTGATCGGGGTTCTCATGGAGCGGCTGGTCTTCCACCCCCTGCGAAACGCGCCCCACACCCACCACCTCATAGCCGCCGTCGGGATGCTGTTTTTCCTGCAGTCCGGGGCGCAGGTGCTGTGGGGCTCCCAGTTCCGGGAGATGCCGAGCCCGTTCGCGGGGGTCGTCAACGTGTTCGGCATCGGCATCGGTGGACAGCGTATCTTGATAATCGCGGCCTCGGTGGTCGTCATGGTCGGGCTGTTCCTGTTCCTGAAAAAGACCGTGCCCGGACAGACGATAGAGGCCATAGAGCAGGACCGCACGGGGGCCTCTCTGGTCGGCATAGACGCAAACCGGGTCTCCATGATGACCTTCGGCATCTCGGCGGCGCTGGCCGCGGTGGCCGCCGGTCTCGTCGCGCCCATAAACCTGCTCTCCCCGACGATGGGCGACGCGCTGAACCTCAAGGTGTTCGCCATAATCATCCTCGGAGGTCTCGGGAGCATACCGGGGGCCATAGTCGGGGGCTTCGCCCTGGCGCTGGCGGAGGTGTTCTCAAACACCTACATCTCGAACGCGTTCGGGGAGGCAATCGGCTTCGTGTTCCTCCTCATCGTGCTCGCCGTCCGGCCCACGGGCCTGTTCTCGAAGGGAGCCTGAGTTGGGGGCTCTCACGGGTTTCAGAAACCACTGGAAGAAGCTGGGTCTCGTAGCGCTGCTCGTCGTGGCGCTGCTAGTGCCGCTGATCGCGCCGAACGACTACGTACTCGGGGTCGTCATCCTGGCCTTCGTGTGGGCGATAGCGACGTACGGGCTGAACGTGTTGCTCGGCTACACGGGGCAGCTCACCCTGGCCCACGCGGGGTTCTTCGGCATCGGGGCCTACACGGTCGGGGTACTTACGGTGAACTACGGGTTCCCGTTCTGGCCCTCGCTGCTCCTCGGGGTGGTGCTCGCCAGCGTGCTCGGGTATCTCATCGGCATCTTCGCGCTGAGGACCCGGGACGAGTACTTTGCCATCTTCACCCTCGGGGTGGGGTTCGTGATCTTCCTGGTGATAGATAACTGGGAGTCCTTGACAGGCGGCCCGAGGGGGCTTATCGGGGTGCCGTACCCGGAGCCTATAGGCCCCATCAGCTTCGACGGTCCGGTCGCCATCTACTATCTGGTGCTGTTCTTCCTGATCCTGACGATCTACGTCTCGGCGGCCATAGCGCGCTCTCTTTTGGGCCGGACCTTCATGGCGATCCGGAACAGCGAGGAGCTTGCCGCCTCGATGGGCATAAACGTCGGCCGTAACAAGCAGCTAGCGTTCACCATCTCGACCGCGATAGCGGGCCTGGCGGGCGGGCTGTACTCGACCTACATAGGGTTCCTCGGGCCGGCGGTGGTAAACGTGCCGTCCTCGTTCGAGGTGCTCATGTACCTGCTGGTCGGCGGCATGGGCTCGCTGTCGGGGCCGCTGGTGGGCGCGATACTCGTCACGTTCCTGTTCCAGAGCCTGCAGGAGTTCGAGGCGTACCGGCTCGTGATCCTGGGCCCGGTCGTGATCCTGATAATCATCTTCTTCCCGCGCGGGCTGGCCGGTATCTGGCAGAGTCTCGCCGCCCGGCTCTCTTCCGGCCGGGGCACGTCCGAGTCGGGAGAGGAAGGGACGGCCGCCGGTCCGGCCTCGGAGAGCCCGGAGAGCCCGAAGAAAGAGGAGGTCGGCTAGATGGCGCGGATGCTGCTCGGCACCGAGGGGCTCGGCAAGGAGTTCGGCGGGCTGAAGGCGGTGGACGGCGTGGACTTCTCCGTCGAGGAGGGGACCGTTACCGCCATTATCGGGCCGAACGGGGCCGGGAAGTCCACCTTCTTCAACCTGATAAGCGGCTTCTACAAGCCGACCTCGGGCCGGGTCTCGCTGGCGGGCGAGGACATAACCGGGCTCCCGGCGCACCGCACGGTCCGCCTCGGCATGGCCCGGACCTTCCAGGTCACGAGCCTCTTTCAGGACTCCACCGTGCTCGACAACGTCATGGTCGGCCACCGGGTCCGCACCAAGAGCAACCTCTTCGACGCGGTGCTGCGCACCCCGCGCGCCCGGCGAGAGGAGCGTCAGTGCCGGGAGCGGGCGATGGAGGCTCTGGAGTTCGTGGGCTGCGAGCACCTGGCGGACAGGACGGCGGGCAACGTCTCCCAGGAGGAGCAGAAGCGCGTCTCGGTCGCGCTCGCGCTGGCCACCGAGCCGAAGCTGGTGCTGCTGGACGAGCCGGCCGCCGGGGTGAACAACGAGGAGACCGAGGGGCTCGGGGAGCTTATCCGCAAGATGGTCGGCCACGGCTACACCGTGTGCCTGGTGGAGCACAAGATGAGCATGGTGATGGGGCTGGCGGACAGGATCATGGTCCTGGAGCACGGCGAGAAGATAGCCGAGGGTACGCCGGAGGAGATCTCCTCCGACGAGCGGGTCATAGAAGCATATCTCGGGGCTTCGGAGGACGAGGACGCAGACACCGGGGGAGATTCGCATGCTTGAGATCTCGGACCTCAGCGTCCGCTACGGTGAGTTCCTGGCTCTACGAGGCGTCTCGCTGGAGGTCGCCGAAGGCGAGCTCGTCGTGGTCCTCGGGGCGAACGGCGCTGGCAAGAGCACGCTCTTCCGAACCATAAACGGCCTCATGAAGCCGGACTCGGGCGAGATAACGTTCCAGGGCTCGCGCATAGACGGCCGCCCGGCGAACGCGGTGGTGAAGGCCGGCATCGCCCAGAGCGCGGAGGGCCGCCACCTCTTTCCCGAGCTCTCGGTGCAAAAGAACCTCACGCTCGGCGCGTACCTCCGGCGCCGGGACCGCGCGGGGGTAAAGAGCTCAATTGAGCGAGTGTACGAGCTGTTCCCGATACTCTACGACAAGCGGAACGACCCGGCGGGCTCGCTCTCGGGCGGCCAGCAGCAGATGGTCGCGATAGGCCGGGCACTGATGGCGGAGCCCAGGCTCCTGATCCTGGACGAGCCCTCGCTGGGCCTAGCGCCGCTCGTCACCAAGCAGATGCTCGAAGCGGTGGTGGAGATCAACCACGGCGGCATAACGGTCCTCCTGGCCGAGCAGAACGCCCAGGCCGCGCTCGGTATCGCCCACAAGGGCTACGTTATCGAGAACGGGCTGGTAACCCTGGAGGGCACGAGAGACGAGCTAATGGACAACTCCGAGGTCCGGCGCGCCTACATGGGCGCGTAGCGGGCCAATCCCGCGCTACCCCCGCAGACGCTCGAACTCGGCGTCGAAGCGCTCCCAGATGGCGTCCTCGTCTAGCCCGAGCCCGACGGCATCCCGCACCAGGGCGCGTAGCCGCTCGTCCAGCGCGGCTAGCTGACGCTCGCGCTGCTCCTCGCCAGAGCCCTCGACGACCACCGTACCCACCCCGGGACGGCTCTCGAGAAGCCCCATCCGCCGCAGCTCCCCATAGGCCTTGACCACCGTGTTCGGGGCGACGGAGACCTCTTCCGCGAGCTGGCGCACAGTCGGCAGCCTCTCACCGGCCCGGAGGCTGCCGACCTCAACGCCGTGTCTTACCTGCTCTACTATCTGCAAATATATGGGGATTCCGCTGCGCTGGTCCACGTCTATCCGGATCGCCACCCTGACCTCCCAGTAGCTCGGCGCGCTTTGCATCACTCTGCATTATTGTGTTGGATGGAGGTTACAGTGGAACACGGTAACACCCTTTGCCGCCGTGCGATAGCCTGGGGTTTCAGGCGTTCCAGATCATGGCCGGGCCCTCCGCGGGCAGGGAGGTGAGTACCACCCGCTGGATGCCGAGCCGCCAGAGCTCGCGGGCTATGGCGGAGGCGCCGGACATCCCAGGACCCGGCTCCACCCCGGTGAGCAGGGCGGCGCGGCGGACGCCGTCCGGGGTATCTTTGAGAGAGCCCTTCGCCAGCGCCACGGCGAATGACTGCGGGCTTATGCTCTGGCCGGGCAGGATGCCGGTAAGCTCGGAGAAGAGCTCGGGGCGGTGTACGCTCTCCTCGTCCAGGGGAAGGCCCAGGGACCGGCTGCCGCCCACCGCGACGGACAAGGATACACCCTCGGGTATCGCGGGCTCGTGCGCCGCCGTCCCCTTGAGGGAGCGTCTGCGGGCGCCGTCAGCCTCCACCAAGGTCACGTCCGCCAGCGCTGCAAGGCCCGGCACCTGCCCGGGCTCTACGCCGGAGATCCGGCCCTTCGAGAGTCGGCCGCTGCCGGCGACCACGGAACCGCCGTCTCCAGGCAACGCCTCCACGGCCTCGGAGACCAGCCTGCGGAGCTCGGCGGGCTCCTCCGCGGTAACCAGCCGGCCTATACTCTCCGCCTCGGAGACGAACATCTTGGTCGTCGGAACCGCCAGCGCCTTCATCCCGGCTCCGGAAAGCTCTCCGCAGAGCTCGGCTATCGCGCTGGACTTTCCGCCGGCCCCCGCGAAGGCGACCGTCTCGCCCGGTCCGATCCCGAGAGCCTCGTATAGCCTCAACAGTTCTCCTCTTTAGCGGGTTAGCGTCCCTGTAAGCCCCGTAAAAGCTCCTCTAGAGCCCGCCTCGCGCGGGCATTCTAGATACTTACCCGCTACAATAACAACTAAACTACAAGCACTTTATGATACCTGGGTAACTATAGCGTAATGAGCGGGGCTCGGTAGAGGTTTGGTGGAGGGGGAGACTCCGGCTGGTAATTCGGACGATTATAGAGGATATTGTGAGGGTAACTAGGTCTGATGCTTGGTCTTCAGTTGATCTCAGTTGATCTTCAGCTAACCGGAGAGGAGTGTTAGTGGCAGAGCGACAAGATGAGCGGGTGGCGGAGTTCGCCCGGGAGCTCAGGGAGGGTCCGGAGCCCTCCGACAGGAGCCTCAAGGAGATAGTAAACGACCTCCGTCCGCAGCTCCAGGAGCTCGCCGGCAAGCAGGTCGAGCTGGCGAAGACGGAGCTGGCTCCGGTGGGCAAGAAGGCCGGTATAGCCACCGGGCTCCTCGTGGCCGGGGCCGTGTTCATGCTGGTGTTTTTGATCTTCCTGTCGCTGACCGGGGTTTACCTCTTCGGCCAGGTGCTCGGGCTGGGACTGACGCTCGGTGCGCTGATCGTCACGGTCATACTGCTCCTCGTGGGCGGGGCGCTCCTGGGCGTCGGGGCGGTAATACTGCGGGGCCTCGACCCCAAGCCCCGGCGCACGATCAACGCACTGCAACAAAACGTCGAGTGGATAAAGGGGCGGATCAGGTAATGTCACAGCGTCCACCGGAGCACATAGAGCGGGAGATGTTCGAGATCAGGACCCGCCTGGATCCCGAGATGAGGGATCTCAGAAAGCATCTCCAACCCTCGGTCATAGCGGATCAGGCGAAGAGGACCCTCAGTGACCGGGCGAAGACCCTCCTGAAACGGGGCACAAGCAGGCTTAGAGAGCAGCAACGCGGCCTCAAGGACTCCGCAGGCTTCCAGTACTCCCTCGCCCGCAAGGCCGGCCGCGACCGCGACACCGCGCCGCTCACCGACGCGGTGCGCAACGACCCGCGCCCCCTGGTGATACTCGCCGTACTCCTAGCGGTGCTCATGACGCTCGCGTGGCGCGTCCTGCGCTAGGCGGGCCGAGCGGGAGGCCCTATCCAGCGCGGAGGCGGATATGAGCCACCTGCACTTCCAGCCCACCGGCGGGGCGGCGGGCGACATGATCTTGGCAAGCCTGATCTCGGCCGGAGCCCCTCTGGAAGAGGTGTCCAGCCTTCTACAGGGACTCGGGGTGCCCTTCGAGCTATCCTCCGAGCGCGCAGACGTTAGCGGCTTGCGCGCGCTGCACGTCCGCGTGACCCATCCACGAGAGCACTCCCACCGCACCCTCGAGGACGTAGTGGGCCTGATCTCGAACTCCAGTCTGCCGAGGCGGGTGGTGGAACGCTCGCTCGCGGCGTTTCGCAGGCTGGCCGAGGCCGAAGGCGCCGTCCACGGCGTCCCGCCCGAGGAGGTGACCTTCCACGAGGTCGGGGCGGTGGACTCCATAGTGGATACGGTTGGCAGCTGCGTCGCGCTGGAACTTCTCGGCGTAGAGAGCGTTAGCTGCGGCCCGCTGCCGCTCGGCCACGGCACGGTGAGCGCGGCGCACGGGCCGCTGCCGGTCCCGGCCCCGGCCACGCTGGAAATCCTGAAAGGCAGCCGGGTGTACTGGACCGAGGAGCCCCGGGAGACCACCACCCCCACCGGCGCGGCCCTGATGCAGAGCCTCACGAGCGGTGAGTTCACCGAGTCTCCCCCGCCAATGACGCTCCGGAGCATAGGCTATGGGGCCGGCACGGCAATCCTGAGCCACGCCCCGAACCTGCTGCGGGCAGCCGTGGGAGAGCTCGAAGGCCCATCCGGCAGCCTGGAGATTCTGGAGGCGAACGTGGACGACGTCCCCGGCGAGCTGCTGGGCTCGGCGGTGGACCGGCTGCTGGAGGCCGGAGCCCCCGACGCCTGGCTGGAGCCCATAGTCATGAAGCGGGGCCGGGGAGCTTACAAGCTCTGCGCCCTGGCGGAGAGCGGCGACCGGGAGCGTCTGATCAGCCTCATGATGAGGGAGACCGGCACCCTCGGCGTCCGGCACCGGCGGGTAGGGCGCTCGGTCGCCAGCCGCCGGGTGGTTACGGTGGAGCTCCCCTACGGCGAGTGCCGGGTAAAGGTCGGGGAACTGGACGGCGAGGTCTTCTCCGTGGCCCCCGAGTACGCCGATGCCGAGAGGCTATCGCGGGAGAGCAGGGTGCCACTGCCCCGCTTGTACGAGGACGCCCGCGCCGCTTTCCGCGCCGCCGAATAACCCGAGTAGCCTGTACCGACTTACCGACTTTACTCAGTGCTCCGCACGTATACCGGCTTGCGCAGAGCTTACGCCTTTACGCGCCCCGGGATGTTCGGCACTCAGCTCCAGAGATCTCTGCTGAAAGCCGGAGGTTGTCCACGTGCGGCGCGGCACGCAGGATACACTCTACGGCCTACTACGTACCGCCTCACAGCTCCGAGGCTCGTCCGGCGGTCTCTTCGAGCAGGTCGAGCGCCTCGCTCTGGTCGAGGCCCGTGCTACGCAGAAGGTCCACGGCGGCGGCCCGGATCTGGCCGACCAGGGTGCTGCTCGCCAGGTCGTGGCGCTCCTGCAAGAGACGGGTAGCTTCCCCGGCGGCCCGCAGGGCGTGGCTCCGGGCCTCTCCGGGATCGTGGGACTCCTCCAGGTACGTCTCTAGCTCGGCTACAGCCCGCGCCAGCTCGCGCACCGCTCCGGGCAAGGGCTCGGGCACGCTCCCCACGGATCGCACCGCGTTCGCCGCGCCCCGGGCCAGCACCCGCGTATTTATTATGGCGAGATCCAACCTGGAGCCCACGACCGCGTAGAGCTCCAGGTGCTTTAAAGCCCGGCGGCGGCTGGGCGAGAGCCGGGCCGTCTCCTGGCCGGCGCTGATCGTCTCCGCAAACTGCTGCACCTCCGAGTCGTCCAGCCTCCGGGCCCGTAGGAGCGCGCGCTCTGCACGCTCCCGGTCCCCGCCGGACAGGGCGGCCGAGATCTCCTCCAGAATATCCACGAGCTCCCGGAATATCGGCCCCGCTGCACGCCCGACCAGCCGCTCCGGGTTTACGGGCAGCGCGTAGCTGATCGCCAGCGCCACTCCCCCGCCGACGAGCGCGTCGAGAAAGCGGTCCGGGGAGAACCCCACCTCCGGCGGCTGCAACACGACCACGAGCAACGCGGAAATCGCCGCCTGATTCACCACCAACGCCCTCCCGACGAAGAACAGCGCGGCCGTCATCGCGAGCAACACGACGACCGCGATCTGGGCCGCCCCCGTCCCGATAAAGATGACCAGGAGGTCCGCCACGGCGAGCCCGACCGCGACGCCGAACGCCACCTCGAGCACGCGCCGCCCCCGGCGTCCGTGCGTGATACTTATCGAGATAACGGCCGCGATGGGCGCGAAGAACGGCGCTTCGTGGCCCAGCAGGACCCTGGCGAGAAAGTAGGCCAAGCTGGCGGCCGCGGCCGTCTGCAAGACGGACCAGCTATTGCTCTGGAGCCGATGGATGCCCTCCCGGAAAAACCCGGACAGCTTGCGGGAAACGGGCCTCTCGCTCAAGGAAAATCTCCGGGAGTACGGGCAGTATAAGAATGCGCCGGGATAGGGTACGGCCGCGGACCGGCGCGGCGACGCGTACGGCACAAAAAAGGAGCCGGGGAAGACCCCCGGCTCCAGCAACATCTCAGGTTTGAGTCGGGGCTAGACGGTGTTAACGTTCTCCGCCTGCATGCCCTTCTTGCCCTGGGTCGCCTCGTAGGAGACCTTCGCGCCCTCATCCAGCGACTTGAAGCCGCTGCCTTCTATGCCGCTATAGTGGACGAAGAGATCCTCGCCACCATCGTCGGGCGAGATAAAGCCGTAGCCCTTCTCGTCGTTGAACCACTTCACAGTTCCCTGGGGCATGTACTTCAGCCCACCTTTCTCGTTCTTGGGACCGATAACAGAAGAGACAACAACGTGCCCGGCTTCCTTCTTACGGTGACCCTTCTACCAACTTCCACCCTAATATACTACATATCCTGGGCCGTGTACTACCCGGTCCCCCTTCTTACGTTTTCCGGGAACCCGGTCTCCAGAAGCTCGGCGCAGTCCCGGTAGACTCCCCGGGCCCCGGCGTCCTCCAGCTCTCTCCTGCTAAAAGCCCCGCCGGAGAGCACAGCCACGCTCTCGATTCCGGCCCTGGCCGCGGCCTGTATGTCCCAGACGGAATCTCCGGCGGTTATCGCTTCCTCCGCCTCCACCCCGGCTCTCTTGAGCGCGAGCTCAAAGACGTCCGGGGCGGGCTTGGCCTCGGCGGCGTCGCCGGATGAGACCACGCCCGAGATGCTCTCGGAGATACCGAGCGCATCGAGATGCCGGTCCAGCTCCTCCGGCTTCGCGCTGGTCACCAGCCACACCCCGTAGCCCCGGTCATTCAGCGAACGCGCAAGCTCTCCCGAACCGGGCAGCGGATAGCCATAATGCTGCATCTCACCGTAGATCTCGGAGTGACGCCGGTCGACTTTATCGGCGGCCTCGTCCCCGACGAACTCGGATATCAGCTTGTCCGCGCCCTTGCCGATCTGGCGGTGAACCTCTACCCGCGGCACCCGCCGTCCGACCTCCTCCAGCGCCCGCGCCCACGCCTCGGTGTGCAGATAGTTCGTATCCACCAGGGTACCGTCCACGTCCAACACCACTATCTTTACCTGCTCCACCGGCTCTGCCCCCGATCTCGAGTTTCCCGTCCAGTACGTCCAGTACATCCAGTATTCCCGTTCAGCGCCCAGACCATGTCCTAGAATGGCGTACATGAGACATCTCCAGAACGAGCCAGCCGGGGAAAACGACCCAAGCGTCCCAAGTAACCTAAGTACCCTGATCGGTGACCACGCCGCCTCCGAAAGTGGGTGCGCTCTCGTGGAGCATGGACACAGGGTGCTGCTCGGGCTCTCGGGCAAGGAGCCGAAAGACCCTTCCGGCCCGACAGGGCTGCTGGCGGCCATACTGACCAACGAGATCCCGGCGGAGGAAAACCTGGGCGTCTACGGGCTGCTGCTGGACGCCAAGGGCCACATCCAGACGGACCTGCGCATCCTCAAGCGCCCCGGAGACGGTCTCCTCGCCGAAACCGAGCCCGAGGGCGCGCGGGCGGCGGCGGAGATCCTGGGCCGCTACGCCCCGTTCTCCCGCGTAAAGCTGGAGGATCTCTCGGCCTCCGGGGAGAGCCCCTGGTCCACGCTCGGACTCTACGGCCCCGGTGCCGGAGAGGCGCTGCGGCAATCGCTCGGTGAAACCCCAAAGCTCGCGGAGCACCAGACGGCGGAGATCACACCACCCGGCTCCGACTCGCCGCTGCTCGTCGCCGGGGTCGCCCGGCCCGTGGCGGGTTATGACCTGATCGGGCCCGCCCCGGTCCTGCGTGAGGCCCGCGAACTCTTGCGGAACGCCGGGGCCGTGGCCGCCTCACCGCAGGCATACGAGGCGGCGCGCGTGGAGGAGGGCGTGCCCCGATTCGGCGTGGATCTCACCCCGGATAACTTCCCGGGCGAGGCCGGCATCCTCGACCGCGCCGTGAGCTTCGCGAAGGGCTGTTATCCGGGCCAGGAGACCGTCGCCCGCATGCACTATCGGGGTCATCCCAACCGCGCCCTGTACCGGCTCTCTGTAGAAGTCGCACAGCTCGGAGAAGGCGGCGTACCGGAGGCCGGGACCCGGATTACCCAGGGAGACAAGGAGGTTGGCCTCCTGACGAGCCTCTCCCCCCTTGGCGACGGAGCGGCCCTCGGCTACCTGCACCGCAAGGCCGACACAGCCTCTCCCCTGGACGCCGCCGGGGCCCCGGTGCGTGCCCTGGAAGCCGTATGAGCCGCGCAGAATGCCATGCTCCACCACCCGGCTACTGACAAGCAATCCCAATAACAGCGGCGCAAAAATCGTAAAAAGCCGCAGAAACGTTACAAGCGCCCCCCTTCTCCGAGGCTAGCTGGCACTAGTTCCCAACAACCTTTTCGAGGGGCTTCCGGCCTCACACACCGCTGTTTTGCGCCCTTTTCGGCGATTTCAGGAAGAGTTATTGATCTGGGTCACGTTTCGTTGTTAGCCTCGGGGGGCTGTGGTTAAATGGGCTTGTAATATCAAAGTTATCAGAGATGTCAGGGGTCGGATGTTAAAGATAGAGAATCTCCGGGCGGAGATCGAGGGACAGGAGATCATCAAGGGTCTGGATCTTGAGATAAACAAGGGTGAGATCCACGCCATCATGGGGCCGAACGGCTCGGGTAAGTCTACCCTATCGAACGTCTTGATGGGACATCCGCGCTACGAGGTCACCGGCGGCTCCATCACCTTCGAGGGCGAGGACGTGTTCGAGTTGGAGCCGGACGAGCGGGCCAAGCTCGGCATGTTCCTGGCCTTCCAGTATCCCAGCGAGGTGCCCGGCGTCTCGGTCGCCAACTTCCTGCGCACCGCGGTAAACAGCGTGCGCGAGGAGCAGCTCTCTCCGATGGACATGTACCGGCTCCTGCAGGAGAAGATGGGCATCATGCAGATGGACCCCAAGTTCGCCGAGCGGTACCTGAACGAGGGCTTCTCCGGTGGCGAGAAGAAGCGGAACGAGATCCTGCAGATGCTGATGCTCGACCCGTCGCTCGCCATCATGGACGAGACCGACTCCGGCCTCGACATCGACGCCCTCCAGGTCGTGGCGAAAGGCGTGAACGAGCTCCGAGGTCCGGACTTTTCCGCGATGATAATCACCCACTACCAGCGCATTCTGCGGTACATAGAGCCAGACTACGTGCACGTCATGCTGGACGGGCGCCTGGTCACCTCGGGCGGCAAGGAGCTGGCCAACCAGCTTGAGGAGAACGGCTATGACTGGGTCCGCCAGGAGTACGGCTCCGGCGCGACCCAGGGCTAGCCCCACCTAACTAGAGGAGGAAGCTTAATGCCAGAGGACAAGACGGTACAGTCACTCGGTCTGGACGAGTACCAGTACGGGTTCTCCGATCCGGAGGAGTACTTCTTCAGGACCCCGCGCAAGGGCGTTGACGAGGAGATCATCACCATGATCTCCAAGCACAAGAACGAGCCCGAGTGGATGCTGGAGTTCCGGCTGAACGCGTTCAAGTCGTTCCAGGAGAAGCCGACCCCTACCTGGGGCGGCGACCTCTCGGACCTGGACTTCCAGGACATCTTCTACTACATCCAGCCGACCGAGAACCAGGGCAAGACCTGGGACGACGTGCCGGACGACATCAAGAACACGTTCGAGAAACTCGGAATCCCGCAGGCCGAGCGTGAGTCGCTGGCCGGCGTCGGGGCGCAGTACGAGTCCGAGGTCGTATACCACAGCCTGCAGAAGAACCTGGAAGACCAGGGTGTGATCTTCAAGGACATGGACTCTGGCCTCCGGGAGCACGAGGACCTCGTCCGCGAGTACTTCGGCACCATAATCCCGCCGGACGACAACAAGTTCGCCTCGCTGAACTCCGCGGTATGGAGCGGCGGTAGCTTCCTGTACATCCCCAAGGGCGTACACGTGGACATCCCGCTGCAGGCGTACTTCCGCATAAACGCCGAGAACATGGGCCAGTTCGAGCGGACCCTGATCATCGCCGACGAGGGCTCCTCGGTCCACTACATCGAGGGCTGCACCGCGCCGACGTACTCGGCCAACTCGCTGCACTCGGCGGTCGTGGAGCTTATCGCAAAGCCGAGCGCCAGGATCCGGTACTCAACCATCCAGAACTGGTCGCACAACACCTACAACCTGGTGACCAAGCGGGGCCAGGCACAGGAGAACGCCACCGTCGAGTGGGTGGACGGCAACCTCGGCTCCAAGCTGACCATGAAGTACCCGGCCGTGTACCTGACCGGTGAGGGCGCGCGCGGTGAGATCCTCTCCGTGGCCTACGCCGGCGACGGCCAGCACCAGGACGCGGGCGGCAAGGTCGTACACGCCGCGCCGAACACGTCGAGCCTCATCACCTCGAAGTCCATCTCCAAGGGCACCGGGCGTTCGAGCTACCGTGGCCTGCTGAAGGTGCACGAGGGCTGCTACGACTCCAAGAGCCGGGTCGAGTGCGACGCGCTGCTCCTGGATGAGCAGGCCCGGACGGACACGTATCCGTACATCGAGATCGAGGAGAAAAAGGTCAACACCGAGCACGAGGCCACGGTCTCCAAGGTCGGCGAGGACCAGCTCTTCTACCTGATGAGCCGCGGCATGAGCGAGGAAGACGCCATCGCAATGGTCGTCAACGGCTTCATCGAGCCGATAGCCAAGGAGCTCCCGCTGGAGTACGCGATAGAGCTGAATCGCCTGATCCAGCTCGAGATGGAAGGCTCGGTCGGCTAGCGCGGGTAGCTCACCGCTTTAGCAATAGCTTCACGCGGGGCGGGTCTTCCGAGGCCCGCCCCGTTTTTCGAGTTTGAACTTTTATACACACGAGAGGTGATGGATGAGCACGAGTAGCGTGCCGGAGGTCCTGCTCGGCAGGGGTATCTCGGCTGAGTCGGTCGAGGAGCTATCCAGGTTCAAGGGCGAGCCAGAGTGGCTGCGTGACAGGCGTCTCGCGGCCTGGGAAACCTACGAGAAGACCCCGATGCCGACGATGAAGGACGAGGCCTGGCTGTACACCGACATCTCGGACATAGCCCCGCACGAGGACTTCGCCTCCTACCTTCCGGGCCAGAGGGCCGGCTCCGAGGCCGACCTTCCCGAGGCCGTGCAGCGCCTGATCGAGGAGGGCGAAGAGAACTCGGCCCTCTTGGTACAGCACAACTCAGAGACCTCCTACAGCCGGATGGACGACGACCTCGAAAAGAAGGGCGTCATCCTAACCGACCTGCACACCGCTCTCTCCGAGCACGAGGATCTCGTCAGAGACAGGCTCTTCAAGCTCGTGCCCGAGGACTACGACAAGTTCGCCTCGCTGAACGCCGCCACCTTCTCCGGCGGCAGCTTCCTGTACGTGCCGCGCGGCGTCGAGGTCGAGGTCCCGATCCAGAGCTACCGCTGGATGGACACTTCGGAGGGCGCCGCCACCATGCCCCGCACGCTCGTCGTGGTCGAGGAAGGCGCATCGGTAACCTACATAGACGAGTACGCCTCCGAGGGCGGCGAGGAGGACGAGCTCGCCTTCTCCAACGGCGCGGTGGAGCTGTTCGTAGAGCAGGGCGCGAACCTGCGCTACGTCTCCTTGCAGAGCTGGGGCCGCAACGTGCTGCACTTCAACACGCTGCGCAGCCAGGCCGACAAGGACGCCAGCATAAAGAGCCTCGTCGTATCTCTGGGCAGCCAGCTCGCCCGCAACAACGTGGACGCGGGACTCTCCGAGTCGGGTAGCGAATCCGAGATGCTCGGGCTGTACTTCGCCGACAACGACCAGGTCCTGGACCACCACACGCTCCAGGACCACCTCGCCGACAACGCGTACTCGGACCTGCTGTACAAGGGCGCGATGCGCGACGACTCGCTCGGCGTGTTCTCCGGGCTCATCCGGGTCGAGCCCGGCGCGCAGAAGACCGACGCCTACCAGACCAACCGGAACCTCATTCTGGGCTCGGACGACGCAATGGCCGTCTCCCTGCCGCGCCTGGAGATCGCCGCCGACGACGTGAAGTGCTCCCACGGCTCCACGACGGGCCAGGTGGACGAGGTGGAGATGTTCTACCTGATGAGCCGCGGAATCCCGCGCGCCGAGGCCGAGAAGCTCGTCGTGTTCGGCTTCTTCGGCGAGGTCACGAGCCGCATACCGCTCCAGGGCGTGCGCAAGAAGCTCGATAGGGCGATAGAGGACAAGATCGGGCTCGGCTTCGGCGAGCAGACGAACTAGCACGAGTCTATGCCCGAGCACCAGGAGTTCCAAAAACTAGCCGCCACCGACGAGGTCGCCCCCGGAGAGCTGAAGCAGTTCGAGCTCGACGGGCGGCCCGTCGGCCTGTGTAACGTGGACGGCGAGTTCTACGCCTTCGAGGACATCTGCACCCACCAGTTCGCCCACCTCTCCGAAGGCGAGTTCGACGCCGGAGCAGGCGAGGTGAAGTGCCCGCTGCACGGCGCCCGCTTCGACGTACAGAGCGGCGAGGCAAAGAGCCTGCCGGCGGTAAAGCCCCTCCCAACCCACGAGCTGAAGGTGGAGGACGGCGAGATATACGTCGCCCTGAACCCGAAGCAGGTAAAGGTGGGTGGGCGTAGAAGAAGATAACGAGCGCTCCTATTACGCCAGCCGCCACAGGCTCGCTCGCCTCTCGAAAGAGAATTGCAGTGAGGCGAAGGTAGTCTGCTGTCGGCAAGCGTCTTTTGGTATCTCGCCTCCCGGCTACCTTGCCGCTTCTAACGCTGCCTCGTACTTGATGGCTCCTGTCCGTGTGGGTAGGAGCGGCGAGTCGTGCCTACCCACACGGGCACCGCAGCCTCTCGACGCCCTCTCAATTGCTACTGCTAATATGTAGAGAGTACATATGCTATAGCGATTTACTCGTTATCATCAGGAAAGGTAGTGTAGTGAGGCTGGCGTCATTGGACGAGCGATGGATCTGGGCTTCTGTCGCTGCCTTCGTAGTAGGTGTCCTCGTTTACGTGGCGAGTAGCGCGATGGCTGCGGAGTGGCTGTTTGGGAGTCGAGTCTCTGGAGTAATTAGCGGGATGCCAATTTGGTGGTCGCTACTCCAGGGCCTGCCTTTGATGATTTTCGCTAGCGCTGTACTTGGCTTTATAGTGCCTCGAGGATTCTGGCTCTGGGGAGGCATTATCGCAATCGCGCGGCAGCTAGCGACTTTACCTGGAACTTTCTACCTGTATTCCATAGGTTTTCATAGGTTTATAGATGTTTTGTCTTTGCTGATTATCGACCTAGTTGCCTTCTTGACGATCTTCGCCGGAATCTGTATCTGGAGCTCTACCCTAGGCGCGGTCTTGAGATGGCTTTTGGGTCGCGGATCGTGGAGGCGCCGCATTTAACCCTGGCAGTGAAGTAGGTAGTAAATAGGCTTATAGATAGCCGGAAACTTGGAGCAGGTCAGACTCAAGTTCCGACATTATTAGTCTTCTACTGTCCACTGAAAGAAGGACTCGCCGCATCGTGGATTCACGGAAGCGACAGTTTTATGATTGCTTTTTTACCTACTGTTGTTTGCTCTCTACAACTTGGCGGAGCTTTGCTCCGCCATCATGCCCGTAACGTCGGTGGTCTGGGAGGGCGGCGGAGCCTCGACGTTTACAGGGGTTCCGAAGCCGTACAACTCTTGCACTATAGCTATGCTGCCTGCGGGTTCCTCCTCAACGGCACCATACGAAACGGAGCGCCTCTTCGCCTTCCCAGGCCTCTCCGGCTACCCGGATGTCCGTGGTCAGGAGTAGACCCTTCATGCCCAGACGCATGGCCGGATGTCCGTCGGCTATTAACACCCTCAAGCAACCACCCACTTCCGTAGAACTTCCGTAAAGAATGAACTAATGTGTGTTGCTGTATAAGCATTGTCTCACAAAATCTCACGAGAACCTCACGAGAGTTAGATAAACGGCAACCCGCCTCGGGGGCTGAGTACGCTAGTTAAGGTCAGCCGCCAGCAGAGCCTCCATCTCCGCCTCCGCCAGAGCCCTCGCCGCCGAGTCCACCGAGACCGCTGGAACCCGTACCGTCGCCTCTCCAACCACCCGGATAGCTTTTACTCGCTCTTTCGAGCGCTCCAGAGACGGCGGAGATCAGCTCGAGGGTCTCTGGACCGAGTCTTTTAGAGGGGCCACTCGAGCCCGTGTTGGCCTCCGCGAGTCCGGCTACATCTTCGTGTGGGGCGGGTTGGGCCAGTATCATGGCGACTGCGGTATCGGGAGCTTTAAGCGTCCGCGCACGATTCTCGTGAGCCCATTCTGGAGACGGATACTGAGCCTCGGAGAGGGTGCATAGTAGCTGTTCTCTTAGCCGGTCTCCAGAGAGTGTCCAGCGCCAGCCGCCTCGTAACAGCATACCGATAAGCCCGGAGTCCCGATCGCACAGGCCCCTGGCGCGCAAGGCGGGCAGCACCTCCAAGCGCGCGTAGCCTGTAGAGTCACCGTAACGCTCCGCGAGATCCCGCCACAGCACGAAGCCCGGCAGCCCATCGTCCGGCGCCCAACCCCCAGCAAAGCCTCCGTCAAAAATCCTGAATGCCGCAAACAGTGGGCGGTGTTCTGGCACATCGGCCCTTTTGCCTCGGATGAATCGCACTTCGGGTCGTGATCTCAACTCCTCCAACGTCTCCCGAACGTCGAGCCAACCCCGGAGTACGAGCTCCAAGATTGCCACCTTGAAAAGTTCGTTACAGTTGTTGAGCCTACCCGGAGGACCCTGGAGGAGTACATGCGCCTCGGGTACTGTAAGATCTTGGATGATCGCGGCTCTATCGGTATCCATCTTTCGTACCCCCTCCTTTGGTGCTGGATTATATAGAGCCGTGAACGTTTGCCACCGGTAACCGGGTTGGAGCCCCCTTGATGTCGGGTGGGGGGATGCTTGCGTACCTCGAGTGAGATCCCACACTCCCCGGAGTCCTGGCTCCGATTGTTTTATGATTAGGCTATCGGCGCAGGGCGGGAGCGTATGAGAGATAGCATAAAGAAGGTACATCCGAGCGCCAAACGGGGCGGTGGAGAGGGGCCGCCCTTCGGGGCCCCCGCCATGTCCACACCGACCCCGATCCCGATCTCGGCCCGCACCCGGATAGTGTTGACGGCGGCGGTGCTCGTGGCGCTGGTGCTGGTGCTCTGGATCGCACCGAGCGTCGCCACGGTGGCCCTGGGGGGCGTGGCGCTGGCGCTCTTGCTCTCTTTTCCGGTGCGGCTGATGTCCCGCTACATACCGCGCTGGCTCGCCATCCCGGTCGCCTTCCTCTTGCTCCTGGCTCTCGTGGCGCTCGCCTTTCTCATACTAATACCCGCACTCGCGAGCCAGCTCGCGGCGCTGGCCTCCACCGTGCCCACACTGGTCTCCAGCCTGGAGGAGAGCTTCAGGAATCTGCTCGGGCTACTGAGGGAGCGCGGCCTGCTACAGGACAGGCCGGAGGTCCTGATCTCGAACGTCAGCGGGGTAGCTCTGGAGCGTTTGCAGGGTCTGGCTCAGGGCCTTCTCGGGGGCGTGTTCGGGATTATCTCGGGGGCGGCGAACGCGGCGGTTCAGCTCTTTGGCATAGCCTTCGTCTCGATCTACCTGCTGGTGGACGCCGACAGGTTCAGGAGGTTCTTCCTCTCTCTGGTGCCGGTCGGATACCTGGAGGACGCGGACCTCTTGTGGTGGCAGCTTGGCAGTTCGCTCTCGCGGTATCTCGGCGGCCTGTCCATAATCCTCGCGGTCCAGGGCGCGCTGTCCACCGTGGCCCTGTGGATTCTTGACGTGCCGTTCCCGCTACTGCTCGGGGCCTGGGTCTCGCTAACGGCGATCATACCCTACCTCGGGGCGTTTCTGGGCGCGATACCGGCCATAGCCCTGGCGCTTACGGTCTCGCCCACGACGGCGGTTCTGGCCGCGCTGCTGTTCCTGGCGATACAGCAGCTCGAAGGCAACATACTCACGCCCTACATACAGGGCCACTCCGTGAGGGTACACCCCATAGTCGTGCTGCTCGCGGTGCTATTCGCGGCTGAGACGGCCGGTATAGTGGGTGTCGTGTTCGCCGTGCCGACGCTGGCGGTGCTCCGGGTTCTCTTCGACTTCTTCTCGGAGAGGCTGCGTGTAAGACGAGCGCCGGAGTCAGCAGAGGCCGGTGCCGGCAAGGGAGAGCCAGAGCCCTGGCGCCTGCACGAGGGCCACTGAGGCCGGGCCGGCCGTTTACCTGACCTGGCCTTACCTGACGCGGGGCTCTTCTTGCTCCTCCTGCTGGCCTTCCTGCTCGTCCTGTTGCTGGCGCTCCTCATGTGGGAAGTAGATGTCGTTCACGGTGATGTTGCACTCGGAGACCCGCAGCCCGAGCAGGCTCTCGATGCGCTCCGTGAGGTCGTGCCGGAGCGTCTCCGTTACCTGCAGTATGGACCGGTTGTAGTCGGCGGAGACCTTGAGGTCTATCGCGACCTCCTCGCTGCCAACCACTATAGAGCTGCCCCTGCCGGAACCAGCGCTCGAGACTCGCAGTCCTTCGGCCCTGCCGGTCACGGTATCCATGAGCTGTGAGACGGCGCTTTTGTCTATGCTCGTGCTGCCACGGTCCGTAACCAGCGAGTCGGCGACCTGCTGGCGCGGTATCTGCTGCGTCTCCTGCTGAGAATCCCGGGATTCCCGCCGGCTGGCCTGTTCGCTCATGTAAAGCTCTCCCTTCTCTGGACGGTCCGGCCCAGAGCTCTTTTACGACATCCCCGTTCTTACCTCTCGCGGCACAGGATGAAGCTCCGACAATATCCTAACGCGGACGGCACCCGGAAGATACTGTATCGACGCCCCCTTTGCGACCTCGGAGGGGCCAGACGGTCCGGGCCGGAGAAGGGCCGGTGTGATCCAGGTCAAATCGTTGTATACTCTTAGTATGGTGATGTTTCGTAGCGAGAGCCCGTCCTACGAGCCGGGAGAGTACGTGCGGCACACGGAGGCCGTGCCCGGTAACGGGTGGGATCCCATAGTGGAGATAGTAGAGGATCTCGGCACCATCGAGGTTCCCTGCGGCAAGGTGGACTGCCGGAGTAATTGCCTGGAGTACGTCGTACGCTCCGCCCGTGAGATGGCGCGTAGGGAGCAAGGATACAACCTGGCAGAGTGCAAGCTCGGGCCACTGGTGAGCATCCTCTGACCTAATCCCTAGCGGCCGCGGGAAGGCCGGCTACTCCTCGTACAGGTAGCCTTGCTCGGAGAGGTTATCCTGGGGTGCCGGACGGTTCGCGTAGTAGAGCCGCAGCAGGTAGTTGCCTCCGAGCGGCGCGAGGAAGAGCCCGGCGAGCATGGCGGGCAGGAGATCCCGGGCAAAGGTCCACAGCACAAGCA
This sequence comes from Rubrobacter aplysinae, assembly GCF_001029505.1. Lineage (NCBI taxonomy): Bacteria > Bacillati > Actinomycetota > Rubrobacteria > Rubrobacterales > Rubrobacteraceae > Rubrobacter > Rubrobacter aplysinae. Next base: position 33,106 of record NZ_LEKH01000014.1, read on the forward strand.
GGGGCGTGCCGGGCGAGAAGTTCGAGCTGCGTATCAGGGTGAGCGGATCCAGCACGCCGCCGGAGGGCAACAGGCCGAACTGGTAGGCCCCCACCGTCAGCACCGTAGAGATAATGCTTATAACGGCCGCCATCCCCAGACTAAGGCCGAGCCCGAGGCCCATAGAGAGCCCGGCGGCCGATCTGGGTACGCGGGGAGCGCCGCCCCCCAGACCGGTTTGCAGCGCCTTCCGGCCCAGAAGGGCGAGGCCGAAGATCATACCCCCGACCAGCCCCCCGATGATACCGGAGGCCATGTACACGAGCGAGAGGGTGGTCAGGTTCCCCTCGCTGGTCTGACCCCCGTACAGAACCATGAGTATCACGGGGGAGGGGAAGAGCGATTTTATTAGCGTGAAACCGAGACCGTAAGCGAAGCTCAGGCCGAGCAGCCTAGCCAACATCTGGCACCTTCCTCCAACTCTGCCGGAGACGTCCGGTCCCGGCGCTCCCTGGGGGTCGTGACGGAGCACCCGTATACCCCTGGATATTACACTCCGTTACTCTGGGAATGAATGTAACCTGGGAGGCGCCCGGACGCAGCAACCGCTTTCACGCGGGGCCTATGGGCCTATGGCGTGCGCCGGGCGGGGCATCCCGAGTTTCCGCCCTGTTTCACCCTATTCCGTGGCGCTCCCACTGCCGCCTCCGGCGTGGTTTTCGCCACCCTCGATCCAGACCGCCTTGGCGTTGGTGAACTCGCGCACGCCGAAGTGGCTCAGCTCGCGGCCGTAGCCGGAGTCCTTGACGCCGCCGAAGGGCATCTCCGGCGTGGACTCGACGAGGCGGTTCACGTAGAGCATGCCGGACTCGATCTCCTCCACGAAACGCCCGCGTTCGGTGGATTCGGTGGTCCAGACGCTGGCGCCGAGGCCGAAGTGGGTGTCGTTGGCGAGACTTATCGCCTCGTCCAGTCCTCCCACGCGGAACAGCGAGGCCACGGGGCCGAAGATCTCCTCCACCCGCGCCGGGGAGCCCTCCGGGATGTCGGAGAGCACGGTTGGCAGGTAGTAGTTGCCCTGCATACCGTCGGGACGCCGGCCGCCGGCCAGCACCCGAGCCCCGGCGTCCACGCTCCTCTGGACCTGATCTTCGACCTCCTCCAGGATGCCCTGCATCGCGAGTGGTCCCATGTCCGTATCCTCGTCCATCGGGTCGCCGATCTTCATGGCCTCGACCTTCTCGACGAAGCGGCGCTCAAACTCCTCGTACACTTCCTCGTGCACGATGAACCGCTTGGCGTTGATGCAGGACTGGCCGTTGTTCAGCATCCGCGATCCGACCGCAGACTCGACGGCGGCGTCGAGGTCCGCCGAGGGCATGACCACGAACGGGTCGCTGCCGCCAAGCTCCAGTACGCTATTCTTTACCGCCTTCCCGGCCTGGCCGCCGACGGCGCGGCCCGCGCCCTCGCTGCCGGTCAGGGTGACGCCCCGGATCCGGGAGTCGTCTATGAGAGACTCGATCTGCCCGGAGCCGACGAGCAGCGTCTGCATCACGCCCTCCGGGAAGCCGGCCCGGCGCACTATGTCCTCTATGTTCAGCGCGGTGCGGGGGACGTTGGAGGCGTGCTTGAGGAGCACGACGTTACCCGCCATCAGGCCAGGCGCGATGTGCCGGAAGGCCTGCCAGTACGGGAAGTTCCACGGCATCACGGCGAGCACGGGGCCGACGGGCTTGTAGCTTATGCGGGCGTCGGCGCCCTGCATATCCACCGGCTCGTCGGCGAGGAAACGCTCGGCGTTCTCGGCGTAGTAGCGGCAGCCTCGGGCGCACTTCTGGACCTCGGCCTTCGCGGCCACGAGACTCTTTCCCATCTCCAGCGTCGCGGCGCGGCCGAGCTCCCCGGCTTCGTCTTCCAGGATCTCCGCCGCCCGCGTCATCATGCGGGCCCGCTCGGCGAAAGACGTCTTGCGGTACTCGCGGAAGGCCCGGTCGGCCAGGGCGACCTTCTCCTCTACCTGATCCGGGGTCAGCGTCTCGAAGCTCTCGATCTCCCCGCCTGTCGCGGGGTTTACGGCGGTCATCGCCATCTCCGTCCTCCTTCTAACCTGGGTTAACCCGTACACGTCCTCCACCCCGGATTCTACCCCCGGCGGGCGGTATCATCCCGCAGCGTGTGGCGAGGGTAACGCCCCCCGCTCCCGCAACACCGCCGTCAGCCGGGACTCTGCGCCGGCGTCCCGCTTCAGCGGACGCCCGTCGAGCTCCGCCACGGTCTCGACGCCGCGCACGGCGTTCACGCAGTACAGCGGACTGCTCGTGTGCAGCGGTATGGCATCCTCGACGACCTCGCCGGACTCCAGCAGTACGCCTCGCGCGATGCCCGGCAGCACGCTCCCGCCGGGCGTCCGCAGGGAACCGCCTTCGGAACCGCCTTCGGAACTGCTTTCCAGGCCGACGAGGTTGGATACGGTAGCCTCCGCGAGCGTCCCGCCGCCGGCGAAGACTGCCTCGTCGTAGCCGTGGGCCCGCGCCCCGCGCAGGGCGAGCACGCTATCCAGGTAGTTGAGGCTCTTGTGCCGGCCGAGAGGCCCGCGCTCGTCGGGCACCGTGACGGCGCGCAGGGGCGGACGGGGCCCGGGGAGCGGCGAGGCGGTGACGAATGCGGTAGGCTCTGGCTCGCCGGGCGGCGCCGGACCGCGCCCACCCGGTCCGCGGGTAACGGTTATCTTGAGCACGGCATCCAGGAGCCCGAGACGCTGCACGAGCCCCCGGCAGGCAGGCTCCAGCTCGTGCGCGGGCGGCGGGATGTACAGCGCACCGAGGTCCCGCCGGAGCCGCTCCAGGTGGCGTCCGAGGAGCAGCGGCTCGCCGCCGCCGACCCGCAGGGTGGTAAAGGCCCCGTCGCCGTAGGCCAGCCCCCGGTCGAAGACCGAGACCCGGGCCTCGGAAGCGGGGACGTACCCGCCGTCCAGCCACACGAGGTCGAAGCTCATGCCGGGCTCACGAAGATCACCGGAGTATCATCTCAGAGGCTCCACGGAGGAGCCCAGGCTACCGACGAGCGCGGAGGCCTTGTTCAGCGACTCCTGATACTCGCGCTCGGGGACGGAGTCGGCGACGATGCCGCCGCCGGCCTGGACGTGGGCCCGGCCGCCGGTGAGCAGGATGGTCCGGATGGCGATGTTCATGTCCATGAAGCCCCCGCCCGGCGAGAGGTACCCGAACGAGCCGGTGTACAGGGCGCGCCGGACGGGCTCTATCTCCTCTATGATCTCCATACACCGCACCTTCGGGCAGCCCGTGATCGTGCCGCCCGGAAACATACCCGAGAGCAGCGAGACCGCGTCGTGGCCCGGTGCGAGCCGGCCCGAGATCTCACTCACCAGATGCACGACGTGGGAGTAGGTCTCGGTGCTCATCAGCTCGTCCACCCGCACCGTACCGTAGGCCGAGCTGCGCCCGAGGTCGTTACGCTCGAGGTCCACGATCATGGCGTGCTCGGCCCGCTCCTTGGGGTCAACCAGAAACGCTTCTCTCCCTTCTCGCTCGACCTGCTCGCGGGGGTACGTGCCAGCTATCGGCCGGGTCGAGGCCCGCCCGCCGCGCAGATCCACCAGCCGCTCCGGCGAGCTGGACACGGCGACCATGTCCGGAAAGGATACGATACCTCCGAAAGGCGAGGGGTTGGTCCGCCGCAGCGTCGTGTACAGCGCGAGCGGGTCTCCGCTGAACGGGAGGTCCAGACGCTGCGAGATGTTCACCTGGAACACGTCCCCGGCCCGGACGTACTCCTTGACCCGCTCCACGGCCTCCAGATACCCCTCGCGGCCCAGGCTGGACCGCGGGTTACCGCCGGATCCTCCGGGCCCTCCGGGTTCTCCGGCCCGCGGCCTCTCTCCGGCCACTCCCCGCACGAGGCGCGCGAGCGGCTCCGGGCTCTCTCCGGCCGGGACGGAGACCCACGCGCCGTCCCCGTCCGCGCCTATGGTGTACCGGGGCGTGAGAAACCTGGCCTGGGGCAGCGCGAGGTCGGCGGTGGACAGCGCGGGCAGTTTCTCCAGGTGCCGCGCCGCGTCGTAGGAGACGTAGCCGAAGAGGGCCGGGCCGCCCGAGAGCGGGTGCGGAGTGTCGGCGGGACCAGCAAGCTCCCGCCGCAGCGCCTCGAATGGTGAAGAGAACGGAGTCTCGTCGGCCACTTTTATCTCGCGCTCGGGCTCGAAGGCGAGCACGAAGCCTCCCCATCCCGCGCCTTCTAGCAGAACGAAGGGGTCCACGCCGGGGCGCAGGCCGAGGGCCGGGATCAGGGCCGCCGCATCCAGCCCCTCCACGTCCAGCCGCCGCACCTCGCGCCCGGTCTGTGCCCGCACGCTCAAGCGGCGGCGCAGGATCGGGCGGCCCCTACAAGGAGATCCGCGGCCTCCTCCACTTCCTCCCCGGTGTTGAAGCGGCCGAGGCTCAGGCGTACGGAGGAGAGGGCGGCCTCGCCGTCCAGCCCCATCGCCCGCAGCACGGAGGAAGGCTCGGGGCTGTCGGAGGCGCAGGCCGAGCCCGCCGAGAAGGCGACGCCGGGCGCGGCGGCGAGGAGGTCGGCGGCGCGCACTCCGGGGAACGAGACGTTCAGCGTGTTCGGCAGCCGCTCGACGGGGTGGCCGTTTAACCGCAGCCCGGAGACCTCACCCAGGATGGCCCGGTGGAGCTCGTCCCGCAGGCCGGCGATCCGCTCCGCCTCGCCGCCGGAGGCCTCGGCGGCCAGAGTCGCAGCCCGGCCCATCCCGGCGATGCCGGGGACGTTCAGCGTGCCGCTGCGCAGACCGCGCTCCTGGCCGCCACCGCGCAACAGCGGCTCGGGGCGGACGCGGCGCACGCCGGCCTCCGGGTGGCGCCGGACGTACAGCGCACCGATCCCCTTTGGCCCGTAGAACTTGTGGGCCGAGAGGCTCAAGAGGTCCACGCCGAGATACTCCACGTCCACCGGGATCTTGCCCAGCGCCTGGGCCGCGTCCGTGTGCAACGGGACGCCGTGCTCGTGGGCGACCCCGGCAAGCTCCGCGACCGGGTTTACCGCGCCGGTCTCGTTGTTGGCGAGCATTATGGATACGAGCGCGGCGGGCGGACCTTCCGAGAGGGCCCGGCGCAGCGTTTCGGGGCTCACGACACCGTGCCCGTCAACCGGCAAGACGGTGAGACCGGCCCCAGCGGACTCGGCGTAGCGGGCGGTTTCCAGTATGGCCTCGTGCTCGGTGGCGGCGGTTATCAGGCGCTCGCCGGGCCTCAGGCAGCCCAGGAGGGCCATATTGTCCGCCTCGGTCGCGCCGCTTACGAACGTGATCTCCTCCGGCGAGGCCCCTATCGCGACGGCGACCTCCTCGCGGGCGACGGAGACCGCCGCTCCGGCTGCCCCTCCGGGAGAGTGGGCCGAGGAGGCGTTGCCGTACTCCGTGGTGAGGTAGGGCATCATGCGCTCCAGAGCCCGCCCGTCCAGCGGCGTCGTGGCGTTGTTATCCAGGTAGATCGGCAACCCTCGCCTCCTCCGGGGCCTCCGGGGTCCCGCCGTCCACGCGGTAGTGGCAGCCCAGGCTCCGCCGGTCCTCCAGCGCGCCCGTAAGAATGGCCCGGGCGACCGAGAGCGGCGCTCCGAGGTCCGTATCACCATACTCCTCTTCGAGGCCGTCAAGCTCCCGCAGCCCGGTCTCCAGACCCGGCCCGGTGCGCACGAGACCCGCGTGCTCCCACATCGTGGCGCGCAGCAGATCCCCGGCCTCCCCGGGAGCCGGCGCCGGAGCGGTACGCCCGGCGGGGCGGAGAGGGCCCGCGGGAACGGCGCCGGGGCGGGCGGCGTCTTCTCCCGAGCGCCAGCCCCACACGAGCCCTTCAAGGAGCGAGGTCGAGGCGAGCCGGTTCGCGCCGTGCAGGCCGGTTCGCGCCACCTCCCCGGCGGCCCACAGACCGCGCACGCCGGTGCGGCCCCGCTCGTCGGTCGCGACGCCGCCGCAGGAGTAGTGGGCGGCGGGCACGACCGGGATCGGCTCCCGCGAGGGATCCACGCCGTCCTCCATACAGCGGGCGAAGATGGCCGGGAAGCGGTCCTGAAGCCAGTGGCGGGAACGGGAGGTTATGTCCAGGTAGGCGCACGGCGATCCGGTTCGCTGCATCATGGATGCGATGCTGCGCGCCACCACGTCGCGCGGGGCGAGCGAGCCCAGAACGTGCCCGACGAACTCCGCGCCGTCGGGGCGGCGCAGGACGCCGCCCTCGCCGCGCACGGCTTCGGAGACGAGGAACCTCTCCCCGGTGGTGTATAGCGCGGTCGGATGGAACTGGACGTAGTGCAGGTCCCGTACCCGCGCCCCGGCGGCGGTGGCGAGCGCGATCCCGTCCCCGGTCGCGCCGGGCGGGTTGGTGGTGTGCGAGTACAGCCCGCCGAGCCCGCCGGTCGCGAGCACGACGGAGCGGCCCATTATCTCCACCGTCTCGCCGCCGTACTCGGCGTAGACTCCGACCACGCGCCCGCCAGCCTCGACAGCGAGTGAGGCGGCGTGGGAGCCGGGCAAGAGGGATATGCGCTCCTCCGCGTGTACGGCGCGGGTGAGCCTGCTCTGTATCGCCGAGCCGGTGGTGTCGTGGCGGTGGATGATGCGCTCCACGGAGTGCGCGCCCTCGCGGGTAAGGTGCAGCCCCTCGAAGCCGGGCTCGTCCGGGTCGAAGGGCACGGAGAGCTCGTTTATCAGGAGCCGCTTAACGAGCGGCGGCCCTTCTCGGGCCAGGAGCCGGGCGGCCTCCGGGTCGCCGGCCCACGCCCCGGCGTCGAGGATATCCCGGGCCAGGAGGTCTGGCGAGTCATCCGGGCCGGTGTAGATTATGCCGCCCTGTGCGTAGCGGGTGTTGGCCTCCTCGGGGTCCGGGAGCTTGGTCAGCATCACGACGGACGCGCCCCTTCTGGCGGCGGAGAGCGCGGCGGCACAACCGGCGACGCCGCCGCCGATCACGATCACGTCGGCGTAGTCCGCGTAGTTTGCGTAACGGTCCGGGGCCGTCTTCGGGAGATCAGTCACCGGGAGCCTCCTCCAGAGGATCGGGGCCGCGCCCCACGGATACGTCGAGCGAGACGTCTGCCGCCGGGGCAGAGTGCGTGAGCGCGCCGACGGAGATGAGGTCCGGCCCCGCCTCCGCGTACGCCCGGACGGTAGAAAGGTCCACGCTGCCGGAGACCTCGACGAGGGCCCCCGGGGCCTCGGAGCGCACGAGCGACACGGCCTCCGCCACCTCTGCGGGGCCCATGTTGTCGAGTAGAACTACGTCGGCCCCGGCGGAGATAGCCTCACGAAGGCCGGACTCGTCCTCGACCTCCACCTCCACCTTCAGGAGGTGTGGCGCGCCCTGCCGCGCCCGGCGCACGGCCTCCGTCACACCCCCGGCGACGGCGAGGTGGTTGTCCTTTATGAGCACGCCGTCGTCGAGGCCGGATCGGTGGTTTACGCCGCCTCCGGCCCGGACGGCGGCCTTCTCCAGAGCGCGCAGTCCGGGCGTGGTCTTGCGGGTGTCGGTGATGCGGGCTCCGGTACCGGCGGCCTCGCACTCCGCAGCGTACATGCGGGTAAAGGTGGCTATGCCCGAGAGCCGCATCACGAGGTTCAGCGCCACCCGCTCGGCGGCGAGCATCGCCCGAGCCTCTCCCTCGACGCGGGCTACCTCGGTCCCCGGCTCCACGACCGCGCCCTCGGCCACGAGCGGTGTGAACCGCAGCCCGCCCGACGCCTCCTCGAAGACGGCGCGGGCCGCGGCGAGCCCGCTAACGCAGGTCCCGGACTCGCCCTTGGCGACGAAGCTGCCGGAGGCGACGGCGTCCTCGGGCACGGTCGTGGCGGTGGTCACGTCGCCGCGGCCCACGTCCTCGGCGAGCGCGCGGCGGGCCAGGTCGCGCAGGGCGCTGTCCACGCTATCCAGGGCGGCGTCCGGGGCGGCTGTTCCGCGGAGCGTATCCACTAGCCGAGCTCCAGCATGCGCTGTATCGGGGCGAGGGCGGCGAGACGGGTCTCCTCGTCGAGCTGTATCTCGGGCGACAGGTCGCGCAGGCAGAGATATAGCTTCTCGACGGTGTTGAGGCGCATGTGGGGGCACTCGCTGCACGCCTCGCAGGCTCCGCCCGAAGAGCCTTCGCCGGGGGCGCGCATGAACGTTTTCTCCGGCGCCAGGCGCTGCATCTGGTGTATGACGCCGGGCTCGGTTGCGACGATGAACTCCGGGGCGGGGCTCTCGGCGGCGCGGTTTATGAGGCTGGTGGTGGAGCCGACGTGGTCGGCGAGGGCGAGCACCCGCTGTTCGCACTCGGGGTGTGCCAGGACCTCGGCGTCGGGATGGCGGAGCTTTAGCTCCCGGATCTTGCGCTCCGAGAATAGTACGTGGACCATGCAGGTGCCGGGCCACAGGGTCATCTCGCGGCCGGTCTGCTCGACCAGATAACGCCCGAGGTGCTTGTCGGGGCCGAAGATTATCGGCGTGTCTTCCGGGATCGAGGCGATAACGTCCTTGGCGTTGGAGGAGGTGCAGATCACGTCCGACAGAGCCTTGACCGCTGCCGAGGTGTTCACGTACGAGACCACCCTGTGATCCGGCCTGGCCTCCACGAACCGGCGGAACTCCTCCGGCGGGCAGCTATCCGCTAGAGAGCACCCGGCGTCGAGGTCGGGCAGGACGACGGTCTTTGAGGGGTTCAGGATCTTGGCCGTCTCCGCCATGAAGTGGACGCCGCAGAACACGATCACGTCCGCCTCCGCAGCCTCGGCCTTTCGCGCCAACGCCAGTGAGTCCCCGATGTGATCCGCCAGATCCTGTATCTCGGGCTCCTGGTAGTAGTGCGCCAGAATTACCGCGTTCTGCTCCCGTCTGAGACGCTCGATCTCGCCGTACACGTCCGTAACGGCCTCGCCCTGGCCGACCCTGCTCCCTAAAGCCCCTATCATCTGCACCGGTTACCTCCTTGTAACTGTGAGCGGTGAGCTTGTCACATAATTGTGTTACAAAGCAAGCATCTTGTAACTTTTCGCTACTTGAAGTATCGCACGGGCTCACACTCCCGGCAAGCAGGGACAGGTTACTCGCATCACAAAAGCTCCCACGGGCTTCATGGGCCATGTATCTCCGGGGCCACGGTGCGGGCCGTTTTTCTCCGGGCGCGCCAGGATACAATCCGGGATATGACTGAGGCGCGGGATACGGAGCACAAGGGGCACACGGAGGGCGCCGAGGCCCGGCGGGTTCTCGAAGAGCTTGCGCGGGAGCGGGGGTTCGATCTCGTCGGGGTGGCGCGGGCGGAGCCGTTGGTGCGGGGCGGCGAGCGGCTGCGGCAGTGGCAGGAGGCCGGGATGTCGGCGGACATGGGCTACATGCAGCGGCCGCCGGAGCGGCTCTCGGACCCGCGGGCGTTGCAGAAGAGCGCGCGCAGCGTGGTCTCGCTCGGGGTCTCTTACTACCCAGGGGATCATCCGGAGAGCGCCGGCGGCGGCCGGGTGGCGCGGTACGCCTGGGGCCGGGACTACCACGAGGTCATAAAGGGCCGGCTCTTCGAGCTGCGCTCGGAGCTCGAGGAGCGTCTCGGCGTGAGGATAAAGGCCCGGGGATTCACGGACGCGGTCCCGCTGCTAGAGCGGAGCGCGGCCCAGAACGCCGGGCTCGGGTTTTTCGGGCGCAACGCGTGTCTCATAAGCCAGAAAGCGGGATCCTACTTCTTCATAGCGGATCTGCTCGTGGATCTGGATCTACCGGTTGACGAACAGGGGGAAGGGACCTGCGGACGCTGTACCCGCTGTATGAGCGCGTGCCCCACGGGCGCGATAAAAGCCCCCGGCGTGGTGGACGCCCGGCTGTGTATCTCGTACCTGACCATCGAAAATGCCGGCGAGATCCCACGCGATCTACGCCCGAAGGTCGGGGACTGGGCGTTTGGCTGCGACATCTGCCAGGAGGTCTGCCCGTACAACAAGACAAAGGCCGCCCGCAGCCGGTGGCCCGAGTTCTCGGCGGAGGCCGGCGCGGGTCCGTACCTGGACATTCCGGGGACGCTCGCGATCCGGGACGACACCGAGTTCGAGCGGCGGTTCTCCGGCACCCCGCTCACCCGGCCGGGCCGCGCCGGGATGCTGCGCAACTGCTGCGTATCCGCCGGTAACCAGCGGGATGCGGGCTACGTGCCGGCGCTGGCGGGCTGCCTGCGGGAAGACGGCTCGCCACTCGTGCGCGGCCACGCGGCCTGGGCCCTGGGACGTATCGGGGGCGCCGAAGCCGCCGCCGCCCTGGAGGAGTCCGTGATGAAAGAGGAAGACGGGTGGGTGCTGGAAGAGGTGCGGCTCGCGCTGGAGGAGCTAGGGGAGGCAGAGGAGAAGCCCGGAGGAGCGGCGGAGGATGCCACCGGCCGGGACGGTAGGATAGAATAGGGTCGAGATGGCGAGGCAGATCGACTACTATAAGGTACTCGGGGTGAATCGCGCGGCGGGCCGGGATGAGATCCGGGACGCCTACCGCAGGCTCGCCAAGGAGCGTCACCCCGACAGGCCCGGCGGCAGTCAGGAGGAGTTCGCCCGGCTGCAGGAGGCCCACGCCGTCCTCTCCGATCCGAACCAGCGCCGCCAGCACGACGAGGCCCTGGATCTCGCCCACGCCGAGGACCAGCTCTCCGGCCTCGAAGGTCTCGACTGGGACAAGCTCGAAGACGAGGTCTCCCAGAAGCGCCGCCAGCGCGACGAGTCCGGCCCGGGCTTCGGAGAGCGCCTCAAGGAGCGTTTCCAGAACGCCCGGGACGAACGTCAAGAGCGCCAGGAGCGGCGGGATAGCCGGGACGCCGGCGGCCGTAACGGGAGAAACGGTAACGCGAGCAGCCGCTACAGCAGACCGGAGGCCAAGTGGTACGAGCCCCACGAGTTCGAGCCGGAGCCGCTAACGCCGCAGACCGCGGGCAAGAGCTTTGTTGTCGCGTTCCTCGGATTTCTCGTGGCCGGGCAGCTCGGGCTGTGGGCCGGAGGCTACGGCACACCCGGCTTCCTGTCGTGGATGACCGGCATACAGCCCTTCATGTTCATCCTGTACACCGCCGTAGGAATCGCGGCCGCCTTCTACGCCTACCGGCTCGCGGGCTACGCCGGGCTCGGACTCGTGTTCATAGCCGCGATCATCATCAGCCAGTCCGCCCCTTCTGCCGGTGGAGGGCCGGTGCTCCAGGGCTTCCTGCAGGCCAGCATACTGGGCCTGATCTTCTTGCTGGTCCTGATCTACCTTGGCAACCGCCGCAACGCCAGCGCCCGGCGCTAGCTCCGGTTTGCCACCAGATACCGTCGAGATAAAGAGCTTCATCTCCCGCTTCGAGGAGCGCGCCGCCCCGCTCGAAAAGGCCGTCGCCGAAGCCTGGTGGCGGCTCTCGACCGAGGGGTCCGGTAAGGCTCAAGAAGAGCTGGTCCGGGCCGGGGTCGAGTACAACCGGCTCTTCGCCGACCCGGAGGAGTTCGAGCAGGTCGCGGGGTGGCACGCGGAACGCGGGGATCTGAAAGAGCTCGACGAGCCGCTGCTCGCCCGCCAGCTAGAGGTGCTGTACCGGATGTTCGCCGCCGGACAGGGCGATCCGGCGACGCTCGAAAAGGTAGAGGAGCTGGAGGCGGAGGCGAACGCCGTGTACGGCAACCACCGGGGCCTCGTCGGCGGCGAGGAGGTCGGCGAAAACGAGGTGCGCCATATTCTGCGTACCTCCGGCGACGAGAGGCTGCGCCGCGAGGCGTGGGAGGCTTCGAAGACCGTGGGCGAGGAGGTCGAGGGTACGGTGCGCGAGCTTGCCCGCCTGCGCAACCGCCTCGCCCGCGAGGCCGGTTACGAGAACCACTACCTCCGCTCGCTGCATCTACAGGAGATACAGCCGGAGGAGCTTGAGGAGATCATGTCCGGCCTCCAGTCTGCCACCGACGAGCCGTTCCGCGAGCTGAAGAGGGAGATAGACGGGAGCCTGGAGCGCCGCTTCGGGGCGACGGAGGTAATGCCCTGGCACCTCTCGGACCCGTTCTTCCAGGAGATGCCCGAGGGCATAGAAGGCTACGACCTGGATGCCGACGGCTACTTCGCGGGCGGCGATCTTGAGAGGCTTACCCGCCGCACCTACGACGCCCTGGGCCTGGACGTCCGGGGCGTGATGGCGAACAGCGACCTGTACGAGCGCGCGGGCAAGAGCCAGCACGCCTTCTGCCTCTCCGTCGGCAGGGAGTATCCCTACGACGTGCGGGTGCTCGCCAACCTCCGGCCCGAAAAGCCCGACTCCTACTGGGCCGACACGATGCTGCACGAGTTCGGCCACGCCGTCTACGACCGGCACGTGAACCCGAAGCTGCCGTACCTGCTACGCACCGTGGCCCACACCTCGACCACCGAGGCCATCGCCCTGATGATGGGCGGGCTCGTCGAGGACTCCGGCTGGCTACGAAGTGTCGCCGGGGTACCGGAAGAGAAGATAGACCGGGAACGCCTCGCCGCCCGGTGGCGGGCGAGCGGCCTAGTGTTCATCCGCTGGACGCTGGTGATGTACCACTTCGAACAGGCGCTCTACGCAGACCCGGACCGCGACGATTTGAACGAGGTGTGGTGGGATCTCGTCGAGCGCCTACAGCTAGTGCGGCGCCCGCCCGGCAGGGACAGGCCGGACTGGGCGGCCAAGATCCACGTCGCCGTCGCCCCGGTTTACTATCACAACTACGTCCTCGGCCAGCTAACCGCCGCCCAGCTCAGGGGCTACCTGGAGACGAACATAACCCACGGTCCCTTCTACGAGAACCCGGTCGCCGGACGCTACCTGCAGGAGTCCATCTTCGGACCCGGGGCCCGCGAAAACTGGCACGATACCGTGCTGCGCGCCACGGGAGAGCCCCTGAACCCGGCCCATTTCGTGGAGTCGCTCAAGCCGCTCACCTAACGCCTCCTACCGGGCGCTCTCCACCGGTAGCTCCACACCCTTGAAGCTGCCGTCGCGGGCGCTCTGGGTGCCGACCTTCAACAGGCCCTCTCCGGCGAAGGGCTGGAAATCCAGGCTGGTCTCGAAGTAGCCCCAGGTCGCAGTCCAGTCGTTGGAGAGCACGGTCTGCCGGGTAAGCGTATTGCCGTCCGGTCCCTGGAGCACGATGGTGTTGGAGGCTTCCGGGTTGCGCGAGTAGCCGCTGACGGTCATGGGGCTGGTGACACCGGTGCCGGGCCGCGGCTGGGTGAGCACCGTGTTGCCTTCCCGCACCGGCAGGGGGATGTCGAGGTCGGACCCAGCGGGCTTGAAGTCTATCGCTATGCGGGAGGGATCGGCCAACTCTATTACCCGGTAGTAGAAGGCCCGCTCGGCGAAGAAGTCCACGAACATGCCGCCCTCGGGGCCGCGCACGACGTAGAAGCTCTTTAGTAGCTCGGCGCCGGAATCCTCCAGCGAGCCGTCGGAGACGGCGGTGCTCTGCACGGAAGGGAAGGTTATCTTCAGCCGCCCGTCTCCGGTGGGGCTGGAGAGCCTCCAGTTCGGGACTCCGCTGGTGGGCTCCCCGCCGGAGCCAAGATCCACCACGACTCTCTCGTAGCCTTCGTGATCGCCGAAGCGCACGCCGAGGATACCGTCGGCCATGTAGCCGCCGCCTCCGCTGTCCTCCGGACTCGCGACGAACTCACCGGGATTGGCTATGGCCTGGGGTCCGTCGCCAGACGCAGCCTGACCGTCCCGGGTCCGGGCCGGGGCGGTAGACGCCTCTCCGGTGCTTTCGGTGGCGGAGACGCCGGGAGCCTCATAAGAGCCGGTGGTCGCCTCTCCCGCAGCGGCCTCGGAGGAGGATGGTGAGGAAGGCGTGGCGGCAGCATCCCCGGTGGCCTCGGCAGGCTCCGAGGCCACGGTACCGACGGTCGACTCCGCCTCCTGTTCCGAGCCCTCTGAGGTGGTGCCCTGTACGGTCTCCTGTTGTCCGGACTCGCCTGCAGAGGAGCCCGCGCCGCTCTGGTCTCTGGTCTGTGCGGAGTCGCCCCGCGTCGAGCCGCAGCCCGTGGCGAGCGCGAGCAGGAGTCCGAGAAGAAGTATCGTGGCCGCTAGGACGAGCGGGGAGCGCGGGGCTAGAGCCGAGGGCGTCTCCCCTGTCTTTCCAGACCCTCGCGTTACTCTGCCGCCGTCTCCGCCGCGATGAAGCATAGCGTGCATTATAAGCACATCGGAGCATCCGCCGCACGGGACCGGCGCGACGGAGGGCCTCCATTGAGGATCCTCCACCAAAGAGCCGCCACCGGGCGCTAGGTCGCCAGGTAGGGCGTGGTGCCGTACTGGATGAGCCCCCGGGCTTCGGGTCGGGAGCCGAGCTCCATCCTGAGCCGATCCGGCGACCCCTCGAACCCGAAACCGGAGAGCAGAGCGTGCTCCGGCGAGCCGGAGTGTACGGAGTGTACGGAGTGTACGGAGTGTACGGAGTGTACGGAGTGTACGGAGGATGCCGTGGATATGATCTCGACGGGGCCGCCGCCGGCCTCGTGGACGGCCCCGAGCGCCGCCGACAGCAGGGCCCGGCCCGCCTCTTCGCTCTCGGCCAGAAACGGCCCCAGCCTCGTCACGCCCTCCGAGACGCTCTGCACCAGGTAGCCCTTGATCCTGCCCGACCCGTCCCGGAGGAGCAGCCCGCGTCCGGGGTGGAGCCGGATCGCGGCGAGTATGATACCCGAGCGGTCGCCGCCGAAGGACCAGTGGTCAAGCCCGTACACCTCCGGCAGGTCCTCTATGGTCAGGGGGTGGACCCTGTACCCGCCGGCCCCGGTCTCCCCCCCGCTCCCCGTAACCTCTCCCAGCCGGTACACCGTGCGGCGGACACCACCCGAAAAGCCCAAGCCCCGGTACAGTCTCTCCGCCTCGCTCGTCGAATCCAGCCGTATCAGCCCGGCCCCCCGTGAGCGCAAGTAAGTTATCGCCCACCGGGCGAGCCGCTCCCCGATACCGGCCCGCCGGTACGCGTCGTGAACCGCCAGGTGGCACAGAATTCCGAGCTCCCCGAGCGGCACCGCCCCCACCATGCCGACTATGCTCTCCTCTCCGGCCTCCGCGACCGCCCACCGGGCGTCCCGCATGCCGCGCAGAAGCCCGAAGGCGTCCGGGTCCGCGGACCAGCGCACCACGCTCCTGAGGTCCAGGATGCGCCGGAGGTCAACCTCGTCCATCCGGCGCACGGCGACCCCGTCCCCCACCTCCACGGGCCGGCCAGAACGGGCCGAACGTTCTGGATGTTCTAAATGTCCTTCTCCGGCAACGGAGATGTTAAAGATGTTAGGTATGTCAGAGATGTGCAAGCCTCCCCCAGAAACTTCCTCGAAACTTCCTCGAAAAGGGCCCGTGGCCCTCGTGTCCAGAGATCCTCAGCCCGCAGGGACGGGCTTCCCGGACGCCCCGGCCTAGACTCCCGGCCGGGGCGGGAACGGTCGCGATGGGGAGTACTGCATTGGCCGCCCCAACATATCCCCGGCGCTCTCTGTAATATCGGCAAGCACGCCGCCAATGTTACAGCACCTCAAGGCTTCGGGCCATCAGCCGGCAAAGTCCCTCCATCCGGTGTAATTCGGCTTGCTATTCGATTAGCTGTCCTCTAAGAGCACCTTTATTGCGAGAGTGCTCTTTTTTGTTACAATATTGTCACGTTCGGCTATTTTGACTAACAAAAGGAGTTTGAAACGAGATGAGGTCTACGCTACAACCCGGCCTTACGAACCGGCTCACCAAGTATTTGAGGACCACACAGCAGCTAATAGAGGAGGGCCGGGACGCGGTCTCCAGCAAGGAGCTCGGAGACTACACGGGCATCAACCCGGTACAGGTCAGGCGGGATCTCAACGCAATCGGCTTCTCGGGGACTCGGGGCGTCGGGTATCAGGCGTATGACCTGGTCGAGTCCGTCCGGGCCATACTCGGCCTGCGTCAGACCTACAACATCGCCCTCGTCGGCGCGGGTAACCTCGGCAGCGCCATCGCCTCCAGCGCTATCCTGCCCAAGCGCGGGTTCGTGATCCACGACGTGTTCGACAACGACACCGACAAGGCCGGACGCATGGTCGGTAACATCGTCGTCAAGCACGTGGACGAGCTCAACAAGAGCGTCGAGGAGGCGGACGAGATCATCGGCATCATCGCCACCCCTTCGGCCTCGGCCCAGGAGGTCGCCGAGCGGATGGTGGACGCCGGAATACAGGTGATCCTCAACTACACCGACGTCCTGCTGCACGTGCCGCCGCAGGTGGATGTCCACCGCATAGACCCGACCGCCCAGCTCATGCACACCCTCTACTACCTCACCCAGGTCGGCGGAGAAGCCGCCTCCTAACCCCTCCGCGATAGCGTCACGCCCCCGCGCATCACGGGCCCCCGGCTTACCGGGGGCCCTCCTTTACGCCACAACCCTGTTACAACCAGTTACATTTCAGAGGCCCCGAGACCGGCTTCGAGGCACGTTCCGGGCCGGGATAGTGCCTCGGCGTGCTCTACAGAGATGGCGAAAGCCGTAATCGGGAGGAGGCACCGCGGCCATCAGGGCACGAGCATCAAGAGCGCCCTGCCGACTCGCTTTATCCGCTTTATTGATCCGTAAAACTCAGCCAGAAGGAAGAAAAAAGGGGAAGAGCCCAGGGCGTAACCTAGGGGTGATAGGTGGGGAAAGGGAAAGGAGGAGTAACGCCCCAGGCTCTTTAATTGTGCCGATTAGATTCGCACCAACCGACAAACAGAATACTAACCCGCTCGTTACACTTTGTAAAGGTCTCGGCACAAGATTTTTAGAAACTTTTTGCAAATATCTGCGAAAGGCACATACTAGGCCGGGTGGAGCCGGCTCGGCCGCTTGCACTAGCCATGGTAGCCGAGCCGCTGGGAGATCTCACCCGCCGCCCGGCGGGTGGTCTCGCCGAGCTCGTTTAGTGAATCTGCCGGAAGCCGGAACGCCGGGCCGTAGACGCCGATGGCGGCGGCGGTCTGACCCCCGGGACGGCGCACGGGAGCGGCGACGCCGTTGAGCCCGGTCTCTAGCTCCTCGACCGTGTAGGCGTAGCCTCTGGCCCGTACCTCCACGAGCTGCGCCCGGAGCTCCTCGGGGTCCACGATGGTGTTGGCGGTGAAACGCTCCAGCGGGCCGGCGAGCAGCGTGTTCCGCTCGAACTCCGGCAAGTGGGCCAGCATCACCTTTCCGCCGGGCGTGCAGTGCAGCGGCATGCGCCAGCCGGACCAGTCCACCCCGAACACGGAGGAGCGGGAGGAGGCCTGGTGCAGGATCACGAGCTCCCCGTCCACCAGGGTCGTGAGCAGCACCGTCTCGCCCGTCTCCCGGCTCAGGCCCTGGCTCGCCGCCCGGGAGTCCCGCACCACGTCTATGTCGGCGGTTACCGCGCTCGCGAGCCCGACCACCCCGAGCCCGAGCCGGTACTTCTCGGTCTCCGGGTCCTGCTCGACCATCCCGTGCCCCGCCAGCGTCGCCAGCATCCGGTGCGCGTTGGACTTGTGGACGCCGAGCTCCCCGGCAACCTCGGTCACCCCGAGACGGCCCCTGACCGACAGCAGCTTCATTATCCTGAGCGCCCGGTCCACGGACTGCACGGCCCCGCTGTTGTTACCGGTTGCTCCCATGCCCACAGTCTACCCATCAGATACCCGCGGCACGCCAGAGGGAACTCCAAGAGTCCCGGAGACTTTATCCAGCCATCTACTCCTGTTAGAGTATGTTCTACATAAAGCTACCGTTGCGCATAAAGCAACACACTCCAGAAGTTAAAGCGTAGAGCAAGCTAGTAGCAGGAGGGGCGATGTTGGAGCAGGGTACCGGCGTAGATAGTGTGGCGGGGACGCGGGCGGCAAAGCAGCCGATCATAGACGTGGACGTGCACGAGATGTTCGGCTCGCTGCGGGATCTCGCACCGTATCTGGAGGAGCCGTGGCGGGGCCGGGTGGACATCGCGGACGGCGGGGGCGGGCCGCCGAGCTTCCCGTACGCGTATCCTCAGATCGCCGGCGTCGCCAGGGCCGAGGCGACTACGCCGGACGGTAGGCCGGCGGGATCGGACTTCGGGCTAATGCGTGAGCAGCTTCTGGACTCCTACAACATAGAGCGCGCAATCCTCGCCGGCGGCTTCTACCCCACTGAGATGCAGACCCAGCCCGAGTTCGCCACCGCACTGGCCGCCGCGTACAACGACTGGATGATCGAGAACTGGCTGGACCGCGACGAGCGGCTGCTGGGCTCGGTGTGCGTTGCGGCCCAGGACCCACGGGCAGCCGCGCGGGAGATAGACCGCGTCGGGGCGCACGAGAGGGTGGTGCAGGTAATGCTGCCGACCATCGCCCACGACGTCTTAGGCCGGGAGTTCTACCATCCGGTGTACGAGGCGGCGGTCCGCAACGGGCTCGTGGTGGCGTTCCATCAGGGCAACACCTCCGGGACCGCCACGGGCCAGCCGCCGTATTACATAGAGTGGCACACCGCGCTGGCCCAGAGCTGGCAGTCACAGCTCGTCGGGCTCATCTCCCACGGCGTGTTCGACAAGTTTCCCGAGCTCGGGGTGGTGCTCGTCGAGGGCGGCTGGACCTGGGTGCCGTCGCTCATGTGGCGGTTCGACTACAACCACCGCAGCGTGCGGCGCGAGGTGCCGTGGGTAAAGCGGCTGCCGAGCGAGTACATCCGGGACAACGTGCGGGCCACGACCCAGCCGATGGAGTACCCCGAGAATCCGGACGACCTGTACAAGATGTTCGAGCTCATAGGCTCGGAGGACTTTCTGGTGTTCTCCACCGACTATCCGCACTGGGACTTCGACGATCCCGACAGGGTGTTCCCCAAAAGCTTCCCGAAGGAGCTGCGGCGCAAGATCCTCTACGACAACGCCCGCGAATTCTACGGGCTTTAGGAGGTACGAATGACCGAGACGAAAACCGGCACCAGACATGTGGTCTGCCGGGAAGGCGAGCTTGCGCCGGGTGAGATCAAACCCTTCACCCTCGGGCGCCGCAGGCTCGCCGTGATGCGCCTGGATGACGGCGGCTACCGGGCGATGTCCGACGTGTGTCCCCATCAGGGCGCGAGCATGGGGCTCGGCTCGGTGGAGAGGATGTGGACCTCGGAGGAGCCGGGGAGCCTGCGCCGGGACGGGGAGCGGCACGTCGCCATCTGCCCGCGGCACAACTTCGAGTTCGATGTGGACACCGGCCTGTCGCCGAACGTCTCCCCCCGCCTGCGGGTCAAGACCTACGAGGCCAGGGCGGAGGACGGTGAGATCGCCGTCTACCTGTAATCTACCCGTAAGAATCGGTTCAGGCGCGTGCAGGATGTAAGGTCGCACGCGTCGTGAAAGCTAACGCCGCCCGGTAGCGGTGCCGCTGCTAGTCTCCCCTGGTGTATCGGGCGGCGAACAGAATGAATAGCACAAACAGAACGAATAGAGCGGGTAAGAGCCTCTCCGGGAGCCGGTGGAGGGAGGCGGTCTCTATGGCGCTGGCCTTGCTCTCGTTCTGTGCGGGCGTGGCGTCCCTGTTCAGGGCGCTGCGGGCCTGGCGTCTCGTCGGGTCTCTGGAGCGTGAGACCGGAGAGAAGGCGGAGGCCATGGGCGCTCGCCTACCGAGTCTCTCCGTCGTCGTACCGGCACGCAACGAGGAGCGGCATCTGGAGGAAGCGCTCGGCTCGGTGGTGAATCAGGTCTATCCCGGCAGGCTAGAGACGTTGCTGGTAGACGACCGCTCGGACGACGCGACCCCGGAGATCGGGGCCCGCATGGAGCGGGAGAACGCCCGGCTACGCACCCTGCGCGTATCGGAGCTGCCGGAGGGCTGGCTGGGTAAGAATCACGCGGCGGGCCTGGGGGCGGCGGAGGCGGGGGGCGAGTGGCTCCTTTTCTGCGACGCCGACGTGGTGTTCGAGGCGAGCACGTTCCGCAGGGCCGTAGAGCACGCGGAGCGGGAGGGGCTGGACCACCTCACCCTGGTGCCGCGGCTGGATCTGGACGGCTACTGGCTGCGGAGCGTGACCGCCTTCTCCTGGATGATGGGCCTCGTACACGTCGGGCTGTACCGGGCAAATATAGAGGGCTCCGGCGTCGGCGTCGGGATCGGGGCCTTCAACCTGATCCGGCGCGGAGCCTACGAGAAGATCGGCACCCACGAGCGCCTGCGGCTGGAGGTCGTGGACGACCTGGCGCTCGGGAAGGCCGTGGAAGAGGCCGGGCTACGAGGGCGGATGCTCCTGGCCCAGAGCCTCGCCCGCGTCCGCTGGCACGAGAGCCTGGGGAGCTTTCTACGCGGGACCGAGAACACCGTCTACGCCGGGGTGGGCTTCTCCCCCCTGAAGGCGGCGGGCTACGTCGGCGCCGTCTCGGCACTGCTGGCGGGGCCCTTCCCGGGCTCGCTCTCGCGCAGCGGTCCGGTGCGGGCGCTGTACCTGGGAGCCGCGCTGTGTAACCTGGGCTCTTTCGTGCTCGCGAACGCCTACCTCGGGCGCGAGGCGGGGCGGCTCGCCCCCTCCTACCCGGTGGCCGCGCTAATGGTCTGCGGAATCCTGCTCCGGTCCACCCTGCAAGCCGAGCGGCGCGGCGGGCTCGTGTGGCGGGAAACCTTCTACTCGTTGGATCTCCTGCGCGAAGCGCGGAGGGATCGAGACAACCAGGGATAACCCGGCCACTACCTCCCGAGCAGTGGACGGCCCTCCCCGGGGCCGTTAGCCTTTTCGTCTCCGGCATCCTCGCGGGAAAAATTAATTTATCGGGCGGGGCGCTTTACATGCTACTCTATGCGAGTGTAGTCCACGGCTAAAACGGGTAGAGCATCGAATATGCTAAAGAGTTGGGAAATCCAGGCGTCTAGCCCTACGGGTAGCTAGCCAGGGAAGGGAATTAGCGTGCTACGAAGAGCCTCGGCCCAGATCGGGCCCGTATTCTACATCTCGGTGGCGATCTCCATACTATTCGTGATCTGGGGGGTGCTGTTCACGGAGAACCTTTCCGGCGTCTTCTCCGCGGCCCTCAGTTTTCTAGTCACCAACTTCGGTTGGGCGTACACGGTGATCATTACCGCATTTCTGGCGTTTTTGGTATTCCTGGGCGTGAGCCGCCACGGCCGCGTCAGGCTGGGCGGCGACGACGAGCGCCCCGAGTTCAACCGTTTGAGCTGGTTCACCATGCTCTTTAGCGCGGGCATAGGCCTTAGCTTCCTTTTCTGGGGCGTGGCCGAGCCCGCTTCCCACCTGGGCACCACCCCTTACGGGCTACAGGAGCCCGGCACGGCGGAGGCCGCGAACCTCAGCATGCAGTACACCTTCTTCAACTGGGGGCTTGGGGCCTGGGGAGTCTACGCCGTGCTGGCCCTTACGATAGCGTACTTCAAGTTCCGCCGGAACAACAACGGCATGATAAGCGCGGCCTTCTACCCTCTCATAGGAGACCGGGTGAACGGGCCCATAGGCAAGGCCATAGATATCCTGGCGATCTTCGCGGTCCTCTTCGGCGTGGCGACGGCGCTGGGCCTGGGCGCCCAGCAGCTCGGCGGTGGTTTGAGCTCCGTGTTTGGCACGCCGCTGAACTATCCGGTTCAGCTCACCATCATACTGGTGCTGACGGTGGCGTTCCTGATCTCCGCCGTGACCGGGCTCTCCCGGGGCATCCGGTATCTGAGCTGGATCAACATGTCCCTGGCGGGTCTCCTCACGTTGTTCGTGTTCTTCGCGGGGCCGACGCTCTACCTGCTGGGCACGTTCGGCGGCGGCATAGTCAGCTACGTGACGGGTTTCATACCTATGACCCTCCGCGCCAGCAACTTCGAGGCCACCAGCTGGGAGCAGAGCTGGACGCTCTTCTACTGGGCGTGGTGGGTCTCCTGGGCCCCGTTCGTAGGGACCTTCATCGCCCGCATCTCGCGCGGGAGGACGATCCGGGACTTTATCGTCGGGGTGGTCGTGGTGCCGACCCTGGCGAGCTTCGGGTGGTTCAGCATCTACGGCGGGACGGCGATGAACCTTACCCGTTCGGGGGAGGCCGACATCTCCGGCATCGCCGCAAACAACCTGCCCGAATCCCTGTTCGTAACCCTGAACTCCCTGCCGCTGGGGACGATCATCTCCGTGGTGGCGCTGGTGCTGGTGAGCATCTTCTTCGTTACCTCGGGCGACTCCGCGACGTTCGTACTGGGCAGCATGTCCACCGACGGCGCGATGGAGCCGAACATAGTGGTAAAGGTTACCTGGGGGGTTATCATAGCCTCCTTCGCCGCCGTGCTGCTGCTCGTCGGGGGCCTCTCCGCCCTGCAGACGGCAACCATAGTGGCCGCCGCCCCGTTCTCGCTGGTCATGGTCCTCATGGGCGTCTCCCTGTACATGATGCTCTCCAGGGAGGCCAAAGAGAAAAGCTCCGGGCCTGTCCGCGGCGGCTCGTCACAGAGAACCAGCGGCTCCCCTACGGCCGCCGAGAATGGTAACGGGGCTCACGGGGAGCGTGAGGTGGAAGAAAGCGGTTCAGAGACCTCGCCGGTGGAGAGATCCGGCGACAGGTAGGAGTCGCCGGACTGCTCTCTACAAGCTCTATGACTTCTGCGAGCTCTGTAATTATTGACGACGCTCCGGCCGGGTAGGGTTGAGGCCCGACCGGAGCTTTATCTCCAGACTCCAGACGTACTCTGGAGGAGGGTTATGCGGTTGCGGCGTACGAGCGGTCTCTAACCCGCCGGACCGGGGTGCACCAGCACCGGTCCCCTGGAGGCTTGCAGGACCTTTTTGGCCACGCTGCCCATGCGCACGGACTCTTTTCCGAGGCCGCGGGTTCCCAGGGCTATCAGGGTTCTCGTCACCCCGCCTTGCTCGGCGGCGGCGCGTAGTATGACCTCCGCGGGATTACCGACCACGACCCGCGTCCGCACCCTCTCCTGTAACAGTCCCTGCAGCTCTTTTGCGCGATCTTCCAGGATACCCTCGGCCACGCGCAGCTCATCTTCAACCTGCCAGGCGTAGGAGGCCCTCTCCTCCTCGCTTATCCCGGGGGGCTGGGGGTAAGCCTGTACCATGAGGACCCTGATGTCGAAGAACACCCCCATCCTCGCGACGAACTCCCCCGCTTCCCTGGCGGCGTCGGACCCGTCATCCCCGATTATTACCCGCGCGGGGGGCCACGCTTCCTTCCCGCCGCGGCCGATCAGCACCGGACAGGGGGAGTAGAGGGCGACCCCTTCGGCCACGCTACCCAGTAGCGCCCGCTCTATCTTGCCTTCTCCGTGGCCGCCGAGGGTGATGAGGTCCACCCCCTCCTGCTTCGAGAGCTTCAGGACCCCTTCCACCGGACGTCCCCGCTCCAGGTGACCCTCTACACCGACCCCGGATGCTTCTATGTGGTGCGTCTCTTTATCTAGGAGCCGCCGCGCCCGCTGCTCGTAGAGGCCTTCCTGGGGCACGGTGGGGAAAGCCGTGGGCGGGATGTGCCAGGAGTGTGTCACGTGTACCTCGGCCCCTGTCAGAGAGGCTATGTCCACGGTCGCCCGCCGGGCCAGGGCGGCGTCCCCCGAGCCGTCCGTGGCGAGGAGTATCTTTTTCGGTATCCCGCTCATTTATCGTTGTCCTCCCCTCTGTACCTGGAGGCCTGGAGATAAACTCCGCCTCCTTCCCTCCTTTTATACAGTACCCGTAGATTACCTTAGAGTACCCGCCCGGTCCGGCGACCGGGTCGCCATTGACCGGTTGTCCGCTACCCGGTTACCAGCACGACCCGGAGGTCGTTGACGTTGGTGCCGGTCGGGCCGGTTACCAGCAGGTCCCCGGATGCCTCCAGCGCCCGGTAGGAGTCGTTGCGCGAGAGCGCCTCCACGGGGTCCACCCCGGCTTCGCGGGCACGCCGGGCGGTCCCCCCGTCCACGAGACCACCGGCGACCTCTGTCGAGCCGTCGTTGCCGTCGGTGTCGGCGGCGAGCATGGTCCAGCCCGCCACCCCTTCGAGCTCACAGGCGAGGGCCAACACGAACTCCTGGTTCGGGCCACCCTCCCCCGTCTCCTGTCCCTGCGGGAGCTCGCGGACCACGACCGTCGCCTCGCCCCCGGAGACGAGGGCGCAGGGCGGGGCGGCCGGGCTCCCGCTCTGCAGGGACTCCCGGATCATGGCCGCGTAAGCGGTGGCGATGCCCCGGGCGTCGCCGGTCATGGAGGTGGAGAGCATGAGCGGCGCGTAGCCTAGCTCTTCAGCCTTCTCCGAGGCGGCCTCGACCGAGAGCCTGCCGCCGCCGCAGACCACGTTCGTCACCCGCTCGAAGACCTCATCGCCCTCTTTCGGGGTCTCCGGGCCGGCGTCCAGCAGGCGGGCAATACTCTGCGGGGGCTCTATGCCGTAGCGTTCGAGCACGGCGCGAGCGTCTTCCAGGGTAGTCGGGTCCGGGACGGTGGGGCCGCTGGCTATGGATGACGGGGCGTCGCCGACCACGTCGGAGAGCAGCAGGGAGGCCACGCCCGCCGGGGCGGCGAGCCGGGCGAGCCCGCCGCCTTTCAGGGCGGAGACGTGCTTCCTGACGATGTTGATCTCGTTTATGGAGGTCCCGCTGCGCAGCAGCGTGCCGGTCAGGTTCCCGAGATCCTCTAGCCCCACGGAGGGATCCGGGTCGGCCAGGAGCGCCGAGGCCCCGCCGCTTATCAGGCAGAGCAGAAGGTCCCCTTCCTCCAGAGACTCGGCCATCTCGGAGGCCCGGCTCGCGGCCTCCAGCCCGCGCTCGTCGGGCTCGGGGTGGGAGGCGTAGAGCACCTCTAGCCCGGCCTCCCGAGCCTCATCCGGCACCTCGTGGCCGTCCTTGGTAACGACCAGGCCGCCGGCTACACGGCCGCCGAGCATACCGACGGCGGCCCCGGCCATCGGGCCGGCGGCCTTACCGGCGGCCAGCACGAAGACGCGCCCGACCTCAAAGCTATCACGCCCATCCTTCGTGCTCTCCGCGGTGGATACGTTGACCCTGTCGCCCTCGACCGACAGGAAGCGTCCGACCGCGGCCCCGGGGTCTGACGCCTCCAGACCGGCCGTGAGGATGCTTTCCAGGTGGTCGCGACGGTGCGGCCCGCTCTCGGTATCTCCGTTCAATCTACTCCTCCGCTCTGCAAGCTCTAGATCGTCACACCAGTCCCCGGGTCCACCGGCACGGGGACTGATCATCGCCGCTGGCGGTCTCCCGGTACGCGGCACGGCTCTCTTCTACCGTCTGTCCGGATACAGTATAGTCGAGCCCGCCCCGGGACCGGACGTACCCGTGCTCCCGGAGCATCCTGGACCGCCCCGGATTGCGGTAGAGTTGCGGATTGATCGTATGGTCGTTCTCCGCTGGAAGGGCAAGGCAACATGCGGGACATTATCGAGGCGCTGCTGCTGGGCCTGATCCAGGGCGTCACCGAGTTTCTGCCGATATCGAGCTCCGCACACCTGTTGCTGGGCCAGTACTTCTTCGGCATGGACCAGCAGAGATTCGGGCTCGCCTTCGACATGGCGCTGCACCTCGGCACCCTGATGGCGGTCACGCTCTTCTACCGGAGGGAGATATGGGGCATGATCCGGGCGCTGGGACGCTCGTTTTCGGGGCCGGACCTCTCCGACCCCGGCCAGCGTCTGGCGTACCTGCTCATCCTGGCGACCCTGCCCGCGGGGGCGGCGGGCTTTTTTTTCAAGAGCTTCTTCGAGGATACGCTGCGCTCGCCGTGGGTGGTGGTGGGCGGGTTCGTCTTCTCCGGCGCGCTGTTCCTGGCCGCCGAAGGGCTTGGCGGCCGGCGCGGGAAGGCTGACTCGCTGACCTTCGGGCGGGCGGCGTCGGGC
>NZ_LEKH01000015.1 GCF_001029505.1 Rubrobacter aplysinae
GGTCCGGGCAGCCTGGGCTTTTGACCTCCCGCGCTCCACGGCAGTGGCTATCTTGCTTCGCAGGTCTTCTGAGTAACCGTTCATGCAGCGATGTTCTCACCAGTCCATCTCTACCGCAACATGCTGTGAGGCTATTGGCGAGTACGCACACGAACAAAACCAACAGTTGATCAAATCTGTAAACCTCGCTCGCGCTATGTTAGTTTCGACGTTACAAACCCTGGTCACAAACGGCTGGACTGAACCACGTTTTTATTATCAAGTAGAAGGCTCTTCGGAAACGTAATAGCAGCTCTGCAGTATCAAATCGTAAGATCATCAGGATGTCCTCTACCTTGGCGAGGACATCCTGACTCGACCCACTTACCTTTAAGCTACGAGTAGCATCGGGCTCTCCAGCAGCCGCTTTACCTCGGCCATGTACTGCGCGCCCTCCGCGCCGTTCGCTATGCGGTGGTCGGCGGAGAGGGTGAGCTTCATCATGTTCGCCGCCACGACGTTACCCTCGTCGTCGAAGTCCGGGCGTCGCTGGATGCTGGAGACGGCGACTATCGCGGCCTGGGGCTGGTTGATGATCGCCGAGAAGCTCTCCACCCCGAACATGCCCATGTTGGAGACCGTGATCGTGCCGCCCTGGTACTCGTCGGGCATTAGCTTACCGTCGCGGGCGCGCTTTGCGAGGTCCTTGGAGGCCCGGGAGATGGCCGAGAGCGACTTCCCGGCGCAGTCCTTTATGACCGGGGTAATGAGTCCGGCCTCTAGCGCCACGGCCATCGCCATGTTAACCGTCTCGTGCACCTCGATGCCTTCAGAGGTGTACAGAGAGTTGATCTTGGGATACCCGGCGACGGCGAGCGCCACGCCCTTCATTACGAAGTCGTTTACGGAGAGCTTGTCCCCCTGCTCTTCGAGGGCCGCGTTTAGCTGCTTGCGCAGGGCGAGTGCCTCGTCCATCCGCACCTCTACCGTGGCGTAGAAGTGCGGGACCTCCTGCTTTGACTGCTGCATCCGCTCGGCGATGACCTTCTGCATCCTGGAGGTCTCCAGGATCTCGGTCCCCTCCGCCCCGGTCGGCGGCGGTAGCTGCGTCTCTCTGGGAGCAGACTGTGCGGCGGCCTGGGGCTGTGCCTGCTGCTGTGCCTGCTGCTGGCCGTCTCCGGTCTCTTCGGGCGCGGACTCTGGCGCTCTCTTGGCGGTGCCGCTCTCCATCGCGGCCCGCACGTCACGCTCGACGATGCGTCCGGCGGGACCGCTCCCGTCTACCCGTGAGAGGTCGAGGTCGTTCTCCTTCGCCAGCCGCCGGACTATCGGGGAGGCGCGGAACTGTCCATTCGAGCTTCCGTTCGCGCCATCTCCTGGAGGCGCCGCCGGCTGTGTCCCGGACTCTGCGCTTTCGCCGCCTCCGCCGCTCCCGGTCGCGGTAGCCGTTTCGCCGCCGCCTGAGGCGCCTTCTTCCCCGCCGGCCTCTGCCTCGCCGCCACTCGCGGAAGCGCCTCCGGCGCCACTTTCTGCGGGCGGCTCTTCGCCTTCGGCCAGGATCACGGCCACCGCGTCGCCGACGGGGATGTTGTCGCCTTCGGAGGCCCGGAGCTCGTGCAGCGTGCCCGAGTTCTCGGCCTCTAGCTCAAGGGTTACCTTGTCGGTCTCTATCTCGGCGAGCGGGTCGCCCTCATTCACCTCGTCGCCCTCGGAGACGATCCAACGTACGAGGGTGCCCTCCTCCATCGCGTCGCCCATCTTGGGCATAATGACCTCCGGCATTACACCACCTCCTGATAAAGCACCCGTTTTGCAGCCGACGCCACCTGTTCCTCACCCGGGAACGCCTCTATCTCCAGGTTCCTGGCGTACGGTGCCGGTACCTCCGCGCCGCTCACGCGCTCCACGGGGGCGTCGAGGTGATCGAACGCCTGCTCCTGGATAATGGCGGCCACCTCGCTGGCAACCCCGAACCACTTCCACTGCTCCTGCACCACGACGGCCCGGTGGGTCTTCTGGACCGACTCCACGATGGTCTTCTCGTCGAACGGCCTCAGGCTCCGCAGGTCTATGACCTCCGCCTGTATACCCTCGTCCGCCAATGTATCGGCGACGCGTAACAGCAAGTTCACCTGCCGCCCGTAGGAGATCAGCGTCACGTCCGATCCCTCGCGGGCTATGCGCGCCTGCCCGAAGGGGACGGCGTTATCTCCGTCCTCGACCTCGCCCTTGGTGCCGTAGAGCGCGCCGGCTTCGAGGAAGATGATGGGGTTCGGATCCCGGATGGCGGTCAGCATCATGCCCTTGGCGTCGTTCGGGGTTACCGGGGCCACGACCTTCAGACCCGGGAAGTGGCCGTAGAAGCTCTCCAGGGAGTGGGTGTGCTGGGCGGAGAGCTGCACGCCGCCTCCGTTGGGGCCGCGAATGACCATCGGCACCTGTACCTGACCGCCGGAGAAGTACCTTAGCTTCGCGGCGTTCTGGATGATCTGGTCCGCCGCCAGAAACGAGAAGTTCCAGGTCATCATCTCCACGACAGGCTTCAGGCCCATCATCGCCATGCCGATAGCCGCCCCGGTAAAGCCGCCCTCGGATATAGGAGTATCCATTACGCGCTTGGGGCCGAAGGTGTCTATGAGGCCGTCGGTTATGAGGTGAGTGCCGCCGTAGACGCCGATGTCCTCGCCCATGAGCAGGACGTCCTCGTCGCGCTCCATCTCCTCGGACATCCCGGCCCGCAGGGCTTCACGATAAGTCCTTGTTTCGCTGCTCTCAGCCAACCTACTCCTCCCCCATGTACTCGTCGGCTCCGGCGTAGACGTCGGTGTAGAGCTCGCTTATGTCCGGCTCCTCGCTCTCGTCGGCAAACTTTACGGCCTCGTTCACCGTCTCGCGGGCCTCGTTCTGGTACTCCTCCAGATCGCCCTCGGTAACGGCCTCTCTATCCAGCAGCTTCTTCTCCAGAAGCCCTATCGGATCGCGCTCGCGCCACTGCTCGACCTCTTCCTTCGTGCGGTACTTCTCGAAGAAGTCGCCCGCGCCGTGGGGGGCGGTGCGGTAGGTTATGACGTCCACGGCGTGGGGCTGTCCGGTCTCGCGCACCTTCTGCGTGACCCTCTCGGCGCACTCCAGCACGGCCTCGAGGTCCATGCCGTCGACCTTCTCGTTCTCGATGCCGTAGGCGTCGAACTTCGCGGCGAGGTCGGTCATCGCCGTGGACCGCTCCACCGAGGTGCCCATGCCGTACTGGTTGTTCTCCAGAATGAACAGGCACGGGTTCCAGCCTTCCTTGCCCCACAGCCCGGAGAGGTTGGCGGCCTCGTGGAAGGCGGCGTTGTGCATGGAGCCGTCCCCGAGGTAGAGCTGCACCATCGAGTCTTCATCAGACTCCTCGGAACCTTCGTGGTAGCGCATGGCGTAGGCCATCCCCACCCCGAGCGGTATGTGCCCGGCGACGATGCCGTAGCCGCCCATCAGGCCCCGCTCGACGTCGAACAGGTGCATCGAGCCGCCCTTGCCCTTGACCATCCCGGTGCCCTTGCCGTACAGCTCGGCCATGACCTCCTTGGGGTCCGCGCCGAGCAGGAGGGCGTGGGCGTGGTCCCGGTAGGCGGTTATGACCTTGTCCCCGTCCTGCTTGTGGTCGATGAAGCCTGTCGCCACCGCCTCCTGGCCGATGTAGACGTGTAGATAGCCCCCGACCTTACCCTGCCGGAAGCCCTTCTGAGTCGCCTCCTCGAAGGTGCGGATCTCGACCATCTTGCGATACAACTCGACGAGACGCTCGCCGTTCGTGGCTACGGAACCACTCTCGGCCTGCTTTTTACCCTCTGACATAAAGAGTCCCCTTCCCTGGAGGTCACACCCGGCAGCTTACCCTATACCTTTGTCTGTTGTACGTTCCACGAAGCAGTATATACTTTTCCTATATCTGGAATCAAACTTTTCTATACCCCGGTCTCATTCCGCTTTTTGCAGTCTTATAAGGTGCTCGCGGGCGGCTTTGAAGGCGCGGGCGCGGTGGGAGTCGGCGTGCTTGGCGTCGCCCATCTCGGCGTAGGTGCGAGCGTCTCCCTCCGGGATGAAGATGGCGTCCCACCCGAAGCCGCCCTCGCCGCGGGGAGCACTGGCGAGGCTCCCGGAGACCTCGCCGGGGAAGACCTCCACGCCGTTCGCGGCGGCTATGGCGACGGCGCAGACGGCACGGGCGTCGCGGGGCAGGCCGTCGCGCAGCATGCCGCAGATACCCTCGTTGCCGACGGCGGACATGAACCACTTGGTAAACGCCCCCGGCAAACCGTTCCAGGCTTCGATCACGAGCCCGGAGTCCTCGACGAGCACGGGGAGGTCGGGAGAGCCCAGGGCGCGACGGGCCTCGCGGGCCTTTTCTGCGGCGACCTCCCGCGGGTCCAGGGCCTGTATCTCCGGCACTTCGGGGCTCTCGGAGCGGAGCTCCACGCCCAGGATGCCCGCCGCCTCCCGGCGCTTGTTCTCGTTCGAGGTTACGAATACGGCTTCCACGTCGGCTTCCACATCGGCTCCCATAGCTCCCATGTGCGCATCATCTCACGGTGCGAGGTTTCGGGCGCGGCCCGGCATCAGCGCCGGACCCGGTCGCTTTATACGCTTACCTATACTACGCGCGGCGCGTATGGTACAGTCGCCGTCATGCTCGTCGCCAGGGTCGCAAGCTCGAAACGAGACGGGGGTCGGGTCTACCCCGCAGATCCCCGCTCCAGATCTTATGCGGGTCCGGCGCGGCGCTTTTGCGGTACTTATGTAGATAGTCGTGTAGGTAGCTATGTAGGTGCTCGTGCAAGGTATTTACGAGATGTACACGTTAATTCCGTGACCTCCGCGTAAGAGACGCTACCGGGAAGAGGTAAGTCAGGTATGGCACTGGTTGATCTGGATCGTTTCGACTTTCTGTACGCCAACAGGGTAAAAGGCATGAAAACGGCGGCGACCCGCGACCTCATGGCCACGCTATCGCGGCCCGGGATCATCTCGCTGGCCGGAGGTTTCCCGGATACCAAGGCATTCGGCGAGGAGGCTTTCAAGGACCTCTCGGACGACGTGGCCCAGGGCTTCGCCCAAGCCCTGCAGTACGGGCCGACCGGCGGTCTGGAGACCATAAAGGACGTCATAGTGGACGTGATGGAGGCCGAGGGAGTCTCCACGCGCCAGGAGGACGTCTTCATAACCACCGGAGGGCAGCAGGGCCTGGACCTCGTCGCGAAGACCTTCCTGGACGAGGGTGACGGGATAATCTGCGAAGGCCCGACCTACGCCGGGGCGCTCAACGCCTTCGCCGCCTACCGGCCCAGGATCATGCACGTCCCGATGGACCGTGCGGGCATGATCCCGGCCGCCGCCCGCGAGTCGCTGGAGAAGGCGCGCAAGCAGGGCGTACACGTGAAGTTCATCTACACCGTGCCCAACTTCCAGAACCCGGCCGGGGTGACGCTCGCCAAAGAGCGCCGACGGGAGCTACTAGAGCTTGCCAGAGAGTACGATCTCGTGATCCTGGAGGACAACCCGTACGGCATGCTCCGCTTCGAGGGCGAGAGCCTGCCCACGCTCGCCTCGCTGGAGCAGGAAGACAACGGCGAGGTCGAGCGGGTGGTATATCTGGGGACCTTCTCGAAGATATTCGCCCCCGGCGTGAGGCTCGGGTGGGTCCACGCCCAGCCGGGGATACTGCACAAGATCAACGTCGGCAAGCAGGGAGCGGACCTCTGCTCCTCGAACCTCTCGCAGATGATGATCTCCTCCTTCTTCCAGAACTCGGACTGGCGTGGCTACGTGAACCGCCTGAACGACATCTACCGCGAGCGGCGCAACGCGATGCTCGACGCTTTAGCGGAGTTCATGCCCAAGGACGTGCACTGGACCCACCCCGAGGGCGGGCTCTTCGTGTGGGCCACCCTGCCGAGCTACATAGACGCCACGGCGATGCTGCCCCAGGCGATAGCAAAGAACGTCGCCTACGTCCCCGGCGAGGGCTTCTACGCCGGAGACGAGGGCAAGAACTGCATGCGGCTGAACTTCTCGTTCGTGGAGTCGGACAAGATCCGGCGCGGCATCGAGCTTCTGGCGGAGGTGATCCGGGAGCGCATGGAGCTGCGCGGCAGCCTGGAACGTGGCTCACACTCGGGCTCGCACGCCTCGCAAGCCTCACAGGCTGCGGAGAAGTCCTCCAGCAGAAAGTCCGGGTAGCGGTAGATGGCCCGGGTAGCCGTCCTATCCGGCGGGCACTCGATGGAGCGGGAGATCTCCATCGTGACCGGCACCCGTGTACGCCGGGCGCTGGAGCGTCTTGGACACGAGGTCCATAGCCTGGACCTGGACGAGAGCACCACCGATACCTTGATGCAGAGCCGCCCAGACGCCGCCTTCGTGTGCCTGCACGGCGTCGGTGGCGAGGACGGCACGGTGCAGGCGGTGCTCGAAACCCTCGGCATCCCCTACACCGGCAGCGGCCCGCTCTCCAGCATCCGCTCGATGGACAAGGACTACGCCAAACGGATGATGCTCGCCGGGAACGTCGCGACCCCGCCTTTTCGCACCTTCCTCCGGCGCGCCATGCGCGAGATGGGCGCGGCGAGCGCGCTGGAGGAGGCGGCGGAGTCAATCGGCTATCCGCTGCTCGTAAAACCCGCCCGCGGCGGCTCCGGGATGGGCATCTCGACCGTGGAGTCCGGGGAAGGTCTGCTCGACGCCGCGTACGAGGCCCTCGGCTACGACGCCAAGATCATCCTGGAGAAGCTGGTATCCGGGACCGAGATCACGGTCCCCGTAATAGAGCCTCACGGCGAGCCCCCGCGCGCGCTCGGCCTGGTCGAGATAAGGCCCCAGGACGGGGCCTACGACTACGGGGCCCGCTACACCCCCGGCATGACCGACTTCGCCATCCCCGCCGAGATCCCGGCCGAGGCGGCGGTGAAGGTCGAGGAGGCCGCGCTCGACGCCTACCGCACCCTGGGATGCTCGGGATTTGCGCGGGTGGATATGATCCTGTCGGACGACACGCCCTGGGTGATAGAGGTCAACTCCATTCCAGGCTTTACCGAGACCTCCACGCTACCCATCGCCGCCGAGGCGGCGGGCCTCTCCTTCGACGACCTCGTCGAGACCATCCTTGAAAGCGCCCTCCACACGGAGGCGACGGCCAAGCTGTAGCTCAACCCGCTTCTTGTCGCGGATGGGGCAACGTTATGGGTGTGCTCTCTAACCCCCGTGGGCCTCGACCGAGACGGGTTGCCACTCGTTCCACTCGGCCAGGCGCGACTCGTAGTCCTCGGTTGCGATCTCAATCGGCTTCTCGCCGAAGAAGATCCGCAGCGGCGGCTCTTCGGCGTCTACCACCTTGAGGATCGCGCTCCGGGTCGCCGCCGGATCGCCCGGGCTGGCGGCCGACGGACGGTTCTTTGCCGCCTCACGGACCTCAGCGTAGGCCGGGTTCTCCTCGCTTTTCGCCGCGGACGCTCCGGACCATTCCGTCGAGTACGGGCCGGGCTCTATCAGGGTTACGTTGATGCCGAAGCCCGCAGCCTCCCGTGAGAGCGACTGAGAGAATCCTTCGAGAGCCCACTTGGAAGCGTGGTATGCGCCGACCGTCGGGAACGCGCTGATGCCGCCGATGCTCGACACCTGGATGATGTGTCCCGAGCCCTGCTCGCGCATGATCGGCAGCGCCGCCTGCGTGATCCACAACGCACCAAACAGGTTCGTCTCCATCTGGCCCCGGATCTCACTCTCGCTGAGCTCCTCGACCATGCCAAAGTGCCCGTAGCCAGCGTTGTTCACGACCACGTCGAGCCGGCCAAAGTGGTCCGCGGCCCTCTTCACGGCGTCGAAGTCGGCGTCGCGGTCGGTAACGTCGAGCTGTATCGGCAGGAAAGCATCGCCGTAGGCGTCGACGAGCCCATCCAGGGTATCGAGCTTACGGGCGGTCGCGGCCACCCTGTCTCCCCGCTCCAGGGCGGCCTCCGCCCATTCCCGTCCAAAGCCCTTCGACGCACCGGTGATAAACCATGTCTTGGTCAAGGTAATTCCTGTCCTTTTGGATAGCTAAGCAGGCCCAGTACCCGAGTCTAAACTATCAATCCTCTACGTCAGATAAAACAGGGCCGCGACGCTCTAGCTTACGGCCTCTTCCGCCGCCACGGCCGAAGACTCCGATACGAAGCGATCCAACTCCGCCAGGGCCATCTCGGATTGGCGCTCACGGCGCTCGGGCTTCGAGAGCCGGCGGCCATTCTCCTTTTTCGGGGCGGTCGGGACGAGGCCCCAGTTGGAGTTTATTGGCTGTAGGGTGCCGTCCTTTACGGTGATGTAGCGGGAGAGGGCCCCGATCATGGTCTCCTCCGGCAGCCGTACCTCTTCTTCGCCCCGGGCGGCGCGGGCGGCGTTTACCCCCGCGATGAGACCCATCGCCGAGCTCTCGGTATAGCCCTCCACGCCGGTCAGCTGTCCGGCGAAGTACAGCGGGGGGCCTCCAGAGTCACCCGAGCGGACGCGCATCGTCTCGGTGAGCATCCGGTTGGAGGGGAGGTAGGTGTTGCGGTGCATCACGCCCATGCGCGCGAACTCGGCGTTTTCCATGCCGGGGATCGTGCGGAACACGCGCCGCTGCTCGGGCCACTTGAGCCGGGTCTGGAAGCCGACGAGGTTGTATAGCTGGCCCTCGGCGTCGTCCTGACGGAGCTGCACGACGGCGTAGGGCTCCTCGCCGGTTCGCGGGTCGGGCAGCCCGACGGGCTTCATCGGGCCGAAGCGCAGGGTCTCGGGGCCGCGGCCGGCTATGACCTCGACGGGCATGCAGCCCTCGAAGTACATGTCCTCCTCGAAGTCCTTTATCGGGGCGAGCTCCGCGTTCGTCAGCTCCTCGACGAAGGCGTAATATTCTTCTTCGTTCATCGGGCAGTTGAGGTAGGCGGCCTCACCCTTGTCGTAGCGGCTCGCGAGGTAGACCCTCTCCTCGTCCACGGACTCGCGGAAGATTATCGGGGAGGCGGCGTCGTAGAAGTACAGCGTCTCGCCGGATAGCTCGGCTATGTGATGCGCCAGCGCGTCCGAGGTGAGCGGGCCGGTCGCGATCACGGTCGGACCGGACGGGATCTCCTGCATCTCTTTTCTAACGAGCGTTATGTTCGGGTGGGACTCAATCGCCTCGGTGACGGCGGCGGAGAAGTCCTCGCGGGCCAGGCCGAGCGCGCCGCCGGCGGGGACGCGGGTCCTGTCGGCACAGCGCAGGATCATGGACCCCAGCCTGCGCAGCTCCTCCTTCAAAAGACCGGACGCGGTGGTTAGCGAGAGGTTGCCCAGAGAGTTGGAGCACACGAGCTCCGCCAGGCCCTCGGTGTGGTGCGCCGGCGTGGGCTTCTCGGGACGCATCTCCCAGAGCTCGACCGAGCAGTCGGCCTCCGCCGCCTGCCACGCCGCCTCGCTACCGGCAAGCCCCCCACCGATCACCGTTACATCCGCCATGTCCAGACCCCGTCCGTCTCGTTTGCACTATGCAGCGCCATGCAGCGCCGTGCAGCGCCACGCCACGCTCTGCCCGCGTTCCGCTGGCGCGCATTCTACGTCAGGGTAGCGGGATTTCAAACAGAGCTTTGCGAGCATAGCAGGCTCCCGGAGCGGGGACCGCGGGTGAGCCGGGGCGGGGCCGGAGACCGGGAGGCTCAGAGGGGAAACCATGGTGCCAGATGCGACCTGGCGGAGCATCCGGGGGTTCTAGCGCTCAGCTCTGCTCCTCGGAGTCCTTGTCCTCGGCGAGGGTGAACTCCAGGCCCAGCATGCTCAGGTACGTGCCCGTGGCGAGAAAAGGGCACAGAAACCACGCGAGGCCGCTGCTCACGAGATACCCGGTCAGGGTCGCCACCGCCACGCTCAGGCCCACGGCGGGGATGTGGAAGTTGCCCCAGAGCTCTACGCTGTGCAACTGCCCGCCAGAGTGCCCCCGGATGCCACCGTAGGCCAGCGCCCCGACCACCGCGAAGGCCAGTACCACCCCCACGATGAACACCAGGACCTGGGGAGGACCCGGTGAGCTCCGAAAGCTCGACGTGACCGCGCCGGTACTCCAGACGGCCAGCGTGAAGCCGTACGGGGCGGCGCTGGTGCCGATCGCCGAGCGCAGGTTCCTCCAGTACTCGTGGCCTTCCACGTCTCCCCTTTCCGCTAGCCCTCTCTGCCCGTTTACCCCTCCGAGAGCCGAATAAACCCAGCCCCCCCACGAGGCCGCCTCCCGGGCAGGGATCGTGAGCTTCGTAAGAACGAGACACGGGCAAGACGTACGGCATCCCCAACGATGGTACAAATCGGGCCCGGACGTTTTACGGGCAACGCGTCCAGACACCGGTTAATCTGGACGTTTCCCTATCTTCCGCGGGGCTCTAGCGGCTAATACGCGGCCCCGGCCGCTTACGTTAGTGCTCGCCGTCGCCGTAGTACCGGCCCTCGGCGGCGGTAAACTCCGCGCCGAGAGCGAGCAGGTAGCAGGCGGTGGAGGCAAAGGTGGCGAGCAGCCAGACGAGGTCCGTGTGTACGAGGCTCGTAACGAGCACGGCGGCCCCGATGGCGAGCCCGACGGACAGGAAGTGGAAGTTTCCCCAGAGCGAGGTCTTGGGTCGTTTCTCGCCGTTGTCGCCGGTAAAGTCACCGAAGGCCATAAAGCCGATGAAGGCGAAGGCGAGCACGGAGCCCGCCGCGAATGAGAGGGCGTTTATCGCGCTCGGGAGTCCCTGGGAGTCAATGATCACGGCGCCCGTGGTCCACACCGCGAGGGTAAAGCCGTAGGGGGCGGCGCTCGAACCCACCGCCGCCCTGAGGCTTCGTCCGTAGCGCCGCCCGATCACGTTCTATCCCCGCTCCGCTGTTACCAGGCGGTCGCGCCGCCGTCCACGGAGACGGTCTGGCCGGTCATGTACGAGGCCGCGTCAGAGGCGAGAAAGACGGCCACGCCCTTTAGCTCCTCGGGGCTGCCGAAGCGGTGCAGCGGGATGTCGCGCAGCATCTCGTCCTCGAATCGCTCTATGAGCGCGCCGGACATCTTTGTCGGGAACCAGCCGGGGGCTATGGCGTTGACGTTTATGCCGTACTGGGCCCAGCTGGTGGCGAGGTCGCGGGTCATGGAGACCACGGCGCCCTTGGTGGAGTTGTAGCCCACGGTCTGCATGTAGGGCGGCCGGCCGCCGGAGAGCGCGGCCACGGAGGCGATGTTTATGATGCTCCCGCCCGAGCCGCGCCGGATCATGCGCTTGCCGACCGTCTGGGCCATTATGAAGGTGCCGCGCAGGTTTACGTTCACCACCTGATCGAAGCGGTCGAGGGGCATCTCCTCCGGCGGGGCTCCCCAGGTCGCGCCGGAATTGTTCACGAGGATGTCCACGCCGCCGAACTCGCTCTCGGCGGCGTCCACGACGGCCTGCACGCTCTCGGGGTCGGAGACGTCGCAGGACATCGAGATCGCCTGCCCGCCGCGCCCGTTTATCTCGTCCTTTACCTCGTCACAGGCTTCCTTCTTTCGCGAGCACAGGACGACCTTCGCCCCGGCGTCGGCCAGGGCTTCGGCCATGTAGCGCCCGAGGCCTCGGCCACCGCCGGTCACGATGGCGGTCCGGCCGTCGAGCCGGAAGAGATCCAACGTATTCAAAAAAGCTCCTCCCTGATCACGTCCTACGATACCCGCATACATACCCGCGTGTGTACCCGCGTATCCTACCGGAACTTCGAAACGCCGGGTGGGCGACCGCCCTCGGCGCTCCGCCATACCCCTCTAGCTCGGGGAGGGCGGGCTCGCGGCTTCAGCCTCTGCCTCGTCGGCGAGCACGCGCCTCAGGAGCTTGCCGACGGTGGACTTCGGAAGCTCCTCGCGGAACTCCACGGACTTCGGCACCTTGTACGGGGCGAGCCGCTCCTTGCAGAACTCCAGTATCTCTTCCTCCGTGGCAGAGCCGCCGTGACGGACGACGAACGCCTTGACCGACTCGCCCCGGTACTCGTCCGGCACGCCGACGGCGACCGCCTCGGAGACGCCGGGGTGCTCGAAGAGGACCTCTTCGATCTCCCGCGGGTACACGTTGTAGCCGCTGGCCAGGATCATGTCCTTCTTGCGGTCCACGATGTAGAAGTAGCCCTCCTCGTCCATGCGGGCCACGTCGCCGGTGTAGAGCCAGCCGTCGCGGAGGGTGTTCTCCGTCTCTTCGGGCATACCCCAGTAACCCTTCATCACCTGCGGACCCTTTACGACGAGCTCGCCGGGCTCCCCGACGGGCATCTCCCTCTCGCCGGTCTCGGAGTCCACGATCTTTGAGTCGGTCGAGGGGATCGGGACGCCTATGGAACCTTCCCGATTGTCGCCGAGAAACGGCGGGTTGAAGTGGGTGACCGGGGAGGCCTCCGAGAGCCCGTAGCCCTCGTACAGCGTCTTGCCGGTCTTCCTCTCGAAGGAGCGGGCGAGCTCCACGGGCAAGGCGGAGCCACCGGAGTTGTAGGTGCGGATCCTGTCGAAGCCGTAGTCCGCGAGGTCTTCGAGGGCGGCGAGGCCCGTGTACATTGTGGGCACCGCGGCGAACATCACCGGCTCCTCGCGCTTTACGAGCTCGGCCATCTCCCGCGCCTCGAAGCGCGGCACGAGCAGCTGGTTCAGCCCCTGCCGGATGCCGAACATCATCACGCAGGTCAGCCCGAAGATGTGGAAGTACGGCAGGACGCCCACGATCTTCTCGTTGTTAGAGAAGGCCGACTGATCGTCTATGAACAGATCCAGGGTCTGGGAGACGTTGGCCATGAGGTTGCGGTGCGTGAGCATCGCGCCCTTTGAGAGACCGGTCGTCCCGCCGGTGTACTGCAGGGCGGCGAGGTCCTCCTCGGGGTCTATCTCCACGCCGGGTGCGGCCCCGGATGCCGACTTCAGGTAGTCGTCGAAGAGGCTGTCTTCCTCCTGTATCTCTGCCGAGCCCTGCAGGTCCACCACGATGACCTCGTCAACGCCGGTCTCGGACTGGACGGCCTTTACCCGAGGGTACATGTCGGCGTAGACGATCACCTTCTTCGCTCCGGAGTCCCAGAGGATGTGCTCGATCTCCCGCTCGACGTACATCGGGTTTAGCTGGGTGACGGTCGCCCCGAGCCGCACGGTGGCGAAGAACGAGACGATGTACTGCGGGCAGTTCGGCAGCATCACGGCCACCCGGTCGCCCTTCTGCACGCCTCTCTCGTGTAGCGCCCCGGCCAACCCCTCGACCATCTGCCCGAGCCCCTGGAACGAGATCTGACGCCCGTAGAACGTGACGGCCGTCTTATCCGAGTGCTCCTGCAACGCCTCGTTCAAGAGGTCGGTCAGGGAACCCTCCGGTATCTCGGTCTCGGGCTCCGCGAACCCCGCATAGTGCTTTATCCACGGCTTCTCCGTAGCAGCCAAAACTTCTCCTTCCAAAAGGGCCGCGGACCACTACCGGCCGGCGGCGCGTCCTTCCCACATACCAGATACTATAATCAAAAATGATATCTTGCGAACGTTGCGGACAGCCTTTGGACCGA
This sequence comes from Rubrobacter aplysinae, assembly GCF_001029505.1. Taxonomy (NCBI): domain Bacteria; kingdom Bacillati; phylum Actinomycetota; class Rubrobacteria; order Rubrobacterales; family Rubrobacteraceae; genus Rubrobacter; species Rubrobacter aplysinae. The sequence continues at coordinate 13,531 of NZ_LEKH01000015.1, forward strand.
GGCTCACACGCTGGTGACGCCCTCGCTCTCGAAGACGCGGAAGGTGCCGGTGCCCATCGCCACCAGGTTCCCCTCCTCGTCATAGACGCTGCCCTGGGCGGTAGCCATGCGGCGTGTGCGGTGCAGCACCTCGGCGTGGCAGATTATGCGACCGCCGTTCACCGGGCCGAGAAAGCGGGTGTCCATCTGGATGGTCGCCGCCCGCAGGCCGACCTTCGAGAGCACGGAGATGCCCATCGCGTTATCTATCAGGGAGGCGTAGACGCCGCCATGCAAGGTGCCGTTGCCGTTTAGGTGATGATCCTCGACGTCTATGTACAGTATCGCCCGGCCGGGCTCGACCTTCTCGACCCTGGAGCCTATGTGGCGGGAGAAGGAGATCGCCTCGTCGAAGTACCGGGCGAGCTTCGTGAGCCGCTCCTCGTCCAGGGCTCCGGTATCCAGGCCGTTCTCCACCGCCTCCTTCTTGAGCTCCTCCAGATCCGCCTTCTCACCCTGCGACAAGCGACCGTCCTCCGGGCTCTCTGAGTTTTCTGGCATCGTTCCCTCCCGCTGATAGTGATCTAATTAGGCTGGTGAGCTACCAGGGTTATCCGGCTTCGTGGACGATGGGCTCCACGAACTCCGCGGTGCCGGTAATCATCGTCTCTAACGGGGTCCTGGCGTACACCTCGAAGCCGTACGTAAACCTGTCGGGTCCGCGCCGTGCCTCCATGCCGCCCTTGACCTCCTTGGCCTCTTTGAGACCTGTCGCCGTACCGCCGACGCGCAGGGTATCTCCGAGCCGGACCATGCCCGTAAAGCGCACGTCGAGGCTGCTCACGTACCCGTAGGCCAGATGCGGCGAGAACAGACGCCCCAGCGTGGCGGCGGTCAGCATACCGTGAGCTATTATCCCGGGCAGCCCGGACTCGTGGGCGGCCTCGTCAACGGTGTGGATGGGATTGTAATCGCCGGAGGCCCCGGCGTACTTTATGAGGTCGAGGCGGGTGATCGGCTCTAGCTCGATCTCCTCCAACTCCTCGCCGGCCTCCCAGCGCGACCCCGGCGCTCTCGCCCCGCTCACCGCGCCAGCCTCTCCCGCACCTGCTCCGTAACGACCACGGTGTCGTCTGAGGTGAAGATGCGCTCCCCCTCCGGCGTCTCGCCGGTGCGCTCAAACACGAGGAACCCGAGCCTGCCGCTACGCCCCTCACGGTCGAAGGACCGTTTCAGCTCGACCCGGCACACGACACTCTCTCCGACGTACAGCGGCCGCTCGTACACCGTGTTGTGGCCGCCGTGGATCAAACCCTCCAGCGGTAGCTCGGCGCCGGGCACCGAGCCATACTCGAAGGTGCGCGGGAAGGTCGGCGGCGCGATGAGCCCACCGTGTACGCTCCGCCGGGCCGCCTCCGGGTCGGTGTAGACCGGGTTCGGGTCGCCTATGGCCTCGGCAAAACGGCGCACCGCGACCCGCTCCACCGGGTTCTCCACGGGCTCCGAGCACCGCCCGACATACTCCTCGAAAAGCGCCAAGCTACCCTCTAGGCCTTTGGCCCGCCGGCGGCGTACAGCACCTGGCCGCTTATGAACGACGCCTCCTCGGAGGCGAAGAACAGCGCGGCGGCCGCGACGTCCTCGGGCCTGCCGCCGCGCCCGACGGGTATCTCCTTCGCCCGCAGGGCCGCGAACTCCTCGAAGTCCTCGTACCCCAGCCGGGCGGCGGTGGTCCGGGTCATCTCGGTCTCTATGAAGCCCGGTGCCACGGCGTTGGCGGTTATGCCGAACCGCCCGAGCTCGGCGGCCAGGGTCTTGGTAAAGCCCTGCAGCCCGGCCTTGGCGGTCGAGTAGTTGGCCTGCCCGCGGTTTCCGAGCGCGCTCGTGGAGGAGATGTTCACGATCCTGCCGTACCCGCCGTCAACCATGTAACGCTGCGCCGCCCGGCAACAGTAGAAGGCTCCTGCGAGGTGCACGTCCATCACCGACGCCCACTCCTCGTCGGTCATCCTGAAGAGCAGGTTATCGTGGGTGACTCCCGCGTTGTTTACCAGGACGTCCAGGCTTCCGTGGCGCTCCGCTGCCTCCTCAACCACCCGGTCCACCGACTCGCGATCCGAGACGTCCAGCGAGACCCCGTACGACTCCCCGGGCAGCCCGGAGGCGGTACCCGCGGCGGCGTCCCCGTCCAGATCCGCGACGCACACCCTCGCGCCCTCCCCGGCGAAGCGCCGGGCTATGGCCGCTCCTATGCCCCGCGCCGCGCCGGTGACCAGTGCCGCGCGGCCCTCCAGCCTACCCACCGCTTTCGTTCCCCTCCCCGGAATCGTAGAATCCGCCGCCGGTCTTGTGTCCGAGCCTGCCGGCCCGCACCAGACGCTTCAGAGAGTTCGGAGGCGTGTAGTACGGGTCGCCGGTCTCCTCGTGCACGTAGTCCGTAACGTCGAGCGCCACGTCCAGCCCGATAAAGTCCCCGAGCTCGAACGGACCTATGGGGAAGCCGAGCCCCTTCTTGACGAGGAGGTCTATCTCCTCCTTGCTCGCAACACCCTGCTCGTACAGCCTCACCCCTTCGAGCATGAACGGCATCAGAAAGCGGTTAGCCACGAAACCGGGCACGTCGCCCTCGACCACGACCGGCAGCTTGCCGAAGCTCTGTATTAGCTCTTTCACGCGCTCAACGGTCTCGTCGCTCGTGTGATACCCCCTCGGCACCTCTACCGCCTCCCTGACCGGCGGCGGGGTAAAGAAGTGCGTGCCGCAGACCCGGTCGGGGCGCGCGGTTGCGGAGGCGAGATCCGTTATGGAGATGGACGAGGTGTTAGTGAGCAGCAGGGCTTCCGCCGGCAGCAGCACGTCCAAAGCGGCGAAGGCCTCCTTCTTGGGCTCCACCCGCTCGACTATCGCCTCTATTACCGCGCCGCAGCCGCCAAGCTCTACCACGTCGGTGGTCCAGGAGACCCGCCCGTACACCGTCTCGGCATCCTCCGGTAGACGCCCTTTGGAGGCTAGCTTCTGTAGCCCCTCCCGCACGTACCGCTGACCGCCTTCGAGCGCCTCGACGGAGCTGTCGCACGCGACGACCCCGTAGCCGCCCTGCGCCGCGACCTGGACTATGCCCGCGCCCATCGTACCCGTACCCAGCACGCCTATCGTGCTTATGTTTTGCGACAAAGTTACTCCCCTCTCCGAGAGAGTTCGTAGGCGTGTTGGATCAGGCTCTGGACGCGTTTACCGAACGAGGCGAAGCGTTCGTCGGAGGTCTGTCCGGCGACGTAGCGGGCGTAGATCTGCTGCAGGATCACGGCGAGCTTGAAGTAGCCGAAGGGTAGATAGAAGTCCATGGCGGACAGGTCGCGGCCGCTCTTCTCGGCGTAGCGTTGCATGAACTCCTCCCGGGTGAAGAATCCGGGGGTGTCGGTGACGGTCGGCAAGACCTCCTTGAGGTCCTCCGGATCGTCGGGCTCGACCCAGTAGGAGAGCGAGACGGCGAGGTCGAAGAGCGGGTCTCCGATGGTGGTCATCTCCCAGTCGAGGACTGCCCGCACGTCGGTCAGGTCTCCGGGGTCGAGGACGAGGTTGTTTAGCTTGAAGTCGTTGTGGATGATGGTGGCCGGCGGGCTCTCGGGCACGTTCTCTGCGAGCCAGCGGGTAAGCGGCTCCACCTCGGGATACTCGTCGGTCTTGGCCTTCTCGTAGCGCCCGATCCAACCCTCCACCTGACGCTGGAGGAAACCTTCCGGCCGCCCGAGGTCCGACAGCCCCGCCCCCTCCCAGTCGACGGCGTGGAGCTCGACGAGCGTATCCACCACGGTGCGCGAGATGCCCTGGCAAAGCTCCTCGTCCGGCTCTACTCCGGGCGGGAACTCGGCGTCCAGCACGAGGCCCTTGCGGTGCTCCATTACGTAGAAGGGCGCGCCTATCACGCTCTCGTCGTCGCAGAAGAAGTACGGGGCGGGCGCGAGCGGATAGCTCTCCGACAGCCGCGCCAGGATGCCGGACTCGCGGCCCATGTCGTGGGCCTTGGGCGGCACCGGGCCAAACGGCGGGCGGCGTAGCACGCCTTCCCAGGCTGGCTCGTTACCCTCGCCGCTCTCGTCGCGGATTCGCAGCAGATACGTGAGGTTGGACGCGCCGGAGGGGAACTGCTCGACCTCCAGCTCACCGGCGGGGAGACCGTCTATGTGTTCCCGCAGGTAACGCTCGACCGCCGCGAGGTCGAAGCCTTCTCCCTCGCGGACCCTGATCGTCTCCGACATCTAGGCTCCGTCTCTCTCGTCGGCGGGCTTGCGGGACACCAGGGCCCACTCTCTCTTCCGGGTCGTCAGATTTGTCACAACTGTCGGGTGCATCGTTTTCTCCTTTCCCGGCTAACTTCTCTCCGGCGCGGGGCGCGGCTCTTGCGGGCTCCCGGAATCCAGGCGGAACAGGCTTCCGTCCCGCACGGCGGGGACCAGGCCGCTAGCCCCCACGTCTCCGACGAACCGGAGCGTCTCTTCACGGTCGTTACCCGCGAACCAGCGTCCGGCCCGGCTCTCGCGGAGGGCTCCCAGAGGATCGTCTCCGAGTCTCTGGGCGGAGTCCAGCGCGAGCCGGGCGGCATCGTTGAGCCTGGCCCCGGAGTTGACGCCGGACGGATCCAGTCGGGACGTGATCTCCACGGCCCCGAGAAAGTCCTCCAGCGTGAAATGTCCTCCGGAGCCCGCGCAGACTACGTACAGCTTCTCCGGGTCGGCGCGCAGCAGGTAATCCGCCACCGCCGGGGCGTTGCGGAGGCAACCGACCAGCAGCTCCCGGGCCGTGGCGGCCGCCGAGAGGGCGCGGGTGCCATTCGTGGTTACGAAGATCACATCCCGCCCGGAGACCAGCGAAGGCGGGTACTCCTCGGGCAACGGCCCGCAATCGTAGCCCTCGATGTCCCGGGCGTCCTGCTCGCCGCCGTAGATCGGGGTCTCGGGCAGACTCGCGCCGATCTCCGCAGCCTCCTCTAGACTGTCCACCGGGAAGACCCGGCGAGCGCCGTTCTCGAAGATGGTCAGGAGCGTGGTAGTAGCCAGAAAGGTGTCTATGACGACGACCGTGGCGTCGGCGATCCTCTCCGGCGACACCTCCTCCCGCGTCATGAGAACCCTGATCCTCCGCACGGGCGCTATCTTACATAACTCCGCCCCGCCGGACACGCGACGCCCGCGCGCCGGCCCATCCGGGGTCGCCGGAATATAATCCGGTCCGTGAGCGGGAGTCGTCACCCGGAGGATCGCCGGCTTGGATAGCAAGAATCGTTTCCCCTACCTCAGGCTGGTGCTCGGGGTGGCGTGTATCGCGGCGGGCATAGTAGCGGGTCAGCTGGTGGACCAGAGACTGATGCTGATCGCGATGTTTCCGGCGGTCGCCCTGCTCTCGGGCGTTATAGTGAGCCTCACGGCCCCGCGAGCCCCCAAGACGCCCGAGACGCCAGGGACCGGGCAGCCTCCATCCTTCTCGTCCGCGGAAAGGGAGCTCATGGCGGCGGTGTGGAACGCCGGTGGGCTGCGCCCCGCAGAGGCCGCGGAGAAGACCTCACTCTCCGAAGAGGAAGCCTCGGAGCTACTCGCCGGCATGGCGGAGAAAGGCTATCTCAGGGTGAGATCCGGAGAAAACGGCCCCGTATACGAGCGCGCCGCCGGCTAGCCGGTTACTCGGAGGGCCCGGCAGTTCCGTGCGTGGCTCAGTGACGCACCACCATGACCGGGCAGTGGGCGTTGCGCACCACGGAGTCCGAGACGCTACCCAGTAGCGCCCGCCGCATACCGCCGAGGCCCCGGCTGCCCATCACGATCAGCCCGACGCCCTCTTCTTCTCCGAGGGCCACGATCTCCTGATCCCGGCTCTCACCGACCCTGACGTGGGCCTTCTCCACCTTGCCACCGGACCGCTCGATCTTGCTTACCTGCTCCTCCAGCGTCTTCTGGGCGCCCTGTCTGACGTTCTGTATCAGTTGCTCGTAGTTGAGCGTCGGACCGGCCTCGGTCAGATAAGCCGGGTCCGGGCTGCGCGCCACGGTGACGACGTGCAGCTCGGAGTTGGTGCTGTTCGCCAGGTCTACCGCCGTCGCGTTGGCCAGCTCCGCGTCCGGGGAACCATCGGTGGCGAGCAGTATCCTGGTCGGGAAAACGCTCACGGCAAGCTCCTCCTCTCGTCCGGAACCTTTTGAAACCTACCTATATAGTATCATAAATTCCTAGCGCGTGGAAGCTCGTGTTGCGTAAGGGCGGCTACCCGTGCAGGGTCTCGCCGGTTCTTTCTTCTATCTTCTGCACGTACTGTTTTGGCTTCGTCTTGCGCTCCAGGCCGTTCGCGGCCATGTAGCGGACCTTGCCGAACACGGGGCGCTCTTTCCAGCCCTGGTCGTGCTGGCCGAAGACCCAGGATACGTTTGCGTAGGAGTTCGCGTCGCGGCCGTCTATGAAGTACTTGTTGTTGAGGTACAGGGTTCTCTGGTAGGCGTCTTGTGGGTCCTCGGTCCACTCCAGGATCTTCTTCCCCCAGTACATGCGCATGTAATTGTGCATGTAGCCGGTGTGGACCATCTCCATCATCGCGGCGTTCCAGTACTCATCGTGGGTCTCGCCGTTCTCTAGCTGTTCCGTGGTGTATACGTACTCGCGGCTATCCTGCGCGTGCTTTCTGAGGGTGTCCTGCGCCCAACCGGGCAGACACGAGAAGGAGTCGTAGTCGGGCTCGTAGAACACGAAGTTCATCGCCAGCTCCCGCCGCACGGTCAGCTCCTCTATAAAGGAGTCCTTGTCCTCCTGCGGGCCGCCGGAGCCGAGGACCGTCAGGGCTACCTCTATGGGCGAGATGTGACCGTAGTGCAGATACTTGCTCATGTGCGAGACGTCGTCGGTCTGGGGCTGGTTGCGGTTGCCAGAGTAGGTAGAGATGTTGCTTTCGAGGAACGCGTCCAGCGCCCGGCGGGCTGCGGTGTGACCGCCGCGGAACAGGTGCCCGAGCGGCTCTACACCGCGGTCCACGTCCAGAGAACCGAGAAGCTCCTCGGGGCGGTCGAGATCCTCCCCGGAGACACTCATGTTCAGGGACTGCTTGTCCGGGATGGTAGGGTCGAGTCCAATTAAAAAGTCGTCACGATGGCGCTGTATCTTGGGCCGTAGCGTGCGGGCGGCGGTCTCCTTCTTGTCGGAGGCGAGCTCGACCGGCACGACGACCTCGGACTCCACCTGCACGACCTCACGCCCGGCCTCGTTCGCCACCTTCTCGCGCCAGGCGCGCTGGTGGCGCAGGTAGCCCCGGTCACAGACCACGAGCGATGCGTCGGCGGCGAGATCCAGGGCCACCGCGTCGGGCGCGCCACGCCGCACCACGAGCTTCAGCCCGCGCTCCTTGAGACCGTCCCGCACGTCCCGCAGCCCATCCACCAGGAAGGCAAAGTGCCGCAGGTTGGCCTCGGGGTAGTCGTCGGTGAGGCCAAAGGCGACGAGCAGGCGCTGGTCGAGGGAGTTGGCGCGCTGCACGGCGTACTCCAGCGCGTGGTTGTGGCGGGCGCGGACGGCGGCCTGCATCCAGTACAGGACGTAGTCGCCCCCGACGGTATCCTCCCCGTTTAGCGGCTGTATCCGCTCGCTCTGTATCTCCGCCGTGCCGCGTGTCGTGGACAAATCACCCTCCCGGTTTCGAAGCGAACTCCTGGTCTGATCGGGCTACATCTAGCAGAATCCACGCGCCGGTACTGGGTTAGCGGCTACACTCTCGTGCACATAGCGCGTACACGTCACGGTTACAAGGTCACCCAGGACTGATAACATCAGCTTCTAAGACGATACAGGGTCCGCGCCGCACCGGAGCGCGCGGTCCAGAGGAGATAGGCTGCTTGGTAGAATTCTTTTCAAACCTGTTCCACCCCATGATCGTGCTGCTCGGCGGCATACTCACGTTCTTTCATGGACTGGGGGCCCCGTGGTGGCTGGCGATAGCCCTGCTCACGATAGTGGTGAGGGGTGTGCTCTTCCCGCTCACCGTCAAGCAGGTAAAGAGCATGCGCCAGATGCAGGAGTTGCGCCCAAAGCTCAAAGAGATTCAGGATAAGCACAGCGGCGACCGCCAGAAGCTCCAGGAAGAGCAGATGAAGCTGTATCAGGAGACCGGGGTAAACCCGGTTGGCGGATGTCTGCCGCTTTTGATCCAGATGCCGATCTTTATCGGGATCTTCTACACGATACGCGAGTTCGGCGGAACCTCGGGCATGATCGGGGTTCCCGACACCGCGGGCACCATAGAGAGCTTTACCAGCGGCGGGATGCTGTGGTTCCAGAACCTCAGCCAGCCCGACCCGCTATTCTTGCTGCCCGTGATCTCGGCCGTAACCATGCTCGGCTCGATGGAGATGACCAACAAGCAGATGGAGCCCCAGATGCGCTGGGTCATGCGCCTGATGCCGATAGTGTTCGTCTTCTTTACCATCTTCTTCCCCGCCGGTCTTCTGGTGTACATAGTTACCAGCAACCTCGTGACCGTGTTCCAGAATTACCTGATCTACTACCGCGGTCCCGGCCGTCAGGACGCCGCGGAGACCGGGAGCGCCGGAGATACCAACGGCAAGCAGTCCGGGAAGGCGGGCTCCACGAGCTCTGCCGACGGAAACTCTGCTAACGGGAGCGGGAAAAAGACCTCGAACGGCGTCCAGTCCAGCCAGTCAAACAAGGCGGCTCAGGCGAATGGGCATAACGGCGGCTCGCAGCAGGGCGGCTCCAAGCAGGGCTCGTCCTCTAGCAAACGCCGCAAGAAAAAGAAGAAGAAAAACTGAAGTCCGGGAGAGGCGGCGGGGATAACCGCGCCGCCTCTCCCGGCTATTTGCTCTACTCGCCGGTAAAGGCAGGCTCGCGCTTGTCGAAGAAGGCGGAGATCCCCTCGCGATGGTCGGCGGTGTGGCCGCAGAGGGTCTGGCCCTCGGCCTCCCTTTCGAGAGTCTGCGGAAGGTCGGCGTCGAAGCTCTCGTGCAGGGCAGCCTTCATCTCGGCCAGCGCCCGGGTGGGGAGCTTCGAGAGGCGCTCGGCCAGCTCACGCCCCTCTTCGGTGACGGAGCCTCCGGGGACGACGCGGCTCACGAGACCGAGGCGCCGGGCCTCGGCGGCGTCGAGGTCGTCGCCGAGCATGGACATCTCAAGGGCGCGGCCCAGGCCTACCATGCGCGGCAGGAAGTAGGTGATCCCGGCGTCGGGCATCAGCCCGATCTTTATAAACGCCACCGAGAACCGCGCGCCCTCCTCGGCGACCCGCAGGTCGCAAGCGAGCGCGATGCCGAGCCCCGCGCCGTAGACCGGCCCGTGCAGCACGGCGACCACCGGCTTCCGTAGACCCACGATCTTCGTGACCAGGCGACTGTAGGTGCCGCGCAGATACTCGCCGAGATCTGGCCCTTCTCCACTCTCCTCGCCATGCTCGACGACCTCTCCGAGGTCGGCCCCGGCGGAGAAGCCCCGGCCCTCACCACGTAAGAGCACGGCGCGTACCTCATCATCGGCGTCGGCCTGCTCGAAGGCGGCGTAGATCTCCTCGTGCATCTTGCCGTTGAAGGCGTTCATAACCTCCGGGCGGTTCAGGGAGATCTCGGCCACCCCGTCCCGCTTCTCGTAACCTATGGTCTCGAACGTTTCCTGCAAGTTTGTATCCTTTCAAAGAAGGTGCCTGGGCTGTGGCCGGCGACACTTCAAGAGGTGTCCGCTTCCCGCGGGCATTGTAAAGGAGCAGGCCCGGGGCGTGTCGTGATGGCTGGGGCACTAGAGGATAAGCAGCCCGCCCCCGATCACCACCCCGCTCACGATCAGGATCAGCGCCGTGTAGCCCATTATGTCCCGGATGGTGAGGCCCGCTATGGCGAGCAGCGGCAGGGTCCAGAACGGCTGCACGAGGTTGGTCCAGGCGTCGCCCCAGGCAAGACCCATCGCGGTCTTCGCGGAGTCCGCGCCGAGCCCGCCCGCGGCCTGCATCATCACCGGGCCCTGCACGGCCCACTGGCCGCCGCCGGACGGGACGAAGAGGTTGACGATACCGCCGCTTATAAACGCCCAGAAAGGCAGGGTGCCGGCGGCCGAGAAGCTGGTAAAGAAGTCAGCGATGGTCGTTATGAGCCCAGTCCCGCTCATGATGCCGAGTATGCCGGCGTAGAAAGGGTACTGGAGGATGATGCCGTAGGCCGTGCGTGCCCCGTTCGAGAGGCTGTCCAGGTAGTGCCGGGTGTCCGGCACGAGCAAGAGCCCGAGCACCAGAAAGGAGAAGATGGCGATGTTCAGCTCCAGCGTCCCGCCGTCGAAGACGTACACGGCTATGTAACAGAGCCCGAGCAAGCCCAGTATCAGCGGCACGAACCTCATACGCTCCAGCCTGACCGAGATCGGGGGCCGCCCGGCCGCCGAGTTCTCCGGGTTTTCAGAGCTATCCGGGCCCTCCAAAGACCGGCCGTCTTCTTGTTCCTCTTGCCCTTCTTCCTCTTCCCGGTGTCCCTCCGCCTCGGCGACGACGCTCTCGGGGATGTCCACCCTCTCGGAGGGGTCTCTGGGGCGCATCAGCACCAGCGCGAGGGGGACGATGATCACCAGGGCGGCGAGGATAATGAGCGTCGTGGAGGAGAAGAGGGTCTGGGTAACGGGGATGACGCCTATCTCGCCGGCCAGGAAGTGATCCTCGGTGGCTATGAGCAGCGGTACCGATCCGCTGTATCCGGCGTGCCAGACGATAAACCCCGAGTAAGAGGCGGCGACTATGAGAGGGTAGTGGACCCGGCCCCGGTGGACGACGCCCATCTCCCGGGCCACTATCGCCCCGGCGACCAGGCCGAATCCGTAGGAGATCCAGCTACAAACCATCATTATCAGCACGGTCGCCACGATAACCTGCACCTCGTTGCGCGGCAGACGGGCGAAAGCCTTCAGGGCCCGGCTCACGGGCGGAGTGTTGGCGAGCGCGAACCCGAGGACCACGAAGAGCGTCACCTGCATGGTGAACTCCAGCAGGTCGAAGAAGCCTTCGCCCCAGTACCCGACGACCTCCACGGGCCCGGAGCCCTGGAGCATCCCGAACACGAACACGAGGATGGTTATAAAGAACAGAAAGATGAACGCGTCCGGCAGATAACGCTCGGCGACGCGGGTAAACACCCGGGCGACTGCTTGCACTAATATTCTCCTCTCCCCGGTCCCGCCGCCCGCACCCGGCCTTTGCCGGATCTCCGCGGACCCTTGTGGCTCTTGCTTCCGGCTCTAGTATCCGCCGTATGCGCGAGCGCGGGACTTTTCCCTTCCCCGAGGCTCCGGGGCCTCTCGGAGAAGATTAGTTCAAGCGCGGGTCCGGGTCAAAGAGGGTCGAAGAGCCGCTCAGTCTCCCGAAACCGTCAGCCCCGCGAAGTAGTCCAGGGCTCCGGGATTAGCCAGGGAATCGCGGCTTGCGGCCTCCTCCACGGGCTTGCCGGAGAGGATCTTCTTTACCGGCACCTCCAGCTTCTTGCCGTTCAGGGTGCGCGGCACCTCCTCTATGACGAGCAGCTCGTCCGGCACGTGGCGCGGCGAGCAGTGCTCCCGGACGCCGCGCTTTATGCCGGATGCGAGATCCTCGTCTAGCTCTGTATCCTCCTCTGGGACCACGAACAGGTAGATCTTCGTCTCGGTGCCATCCCCCACCGGCGCGTCCACGACCAGGCTGTCTGCCACGCCCTCCACGGACTCCACGGCGGAGTAGATCTCGGCCGTCCCCATCCTCACGCCGCCCCGGTTTATGGTGGAGTCCGAGCGGCCGTAGATCACACACGCCCCGGTGTGCTTTACCTGTAGCCAGTCCCCGTGGCGCCACACCCCGGGGTAGTGCTCGAAGTAGCTCTCGTGGTACTTCTCCCCCTCGGGGTCGTTCCACAGGTAGAGCGGCATCGAAGGCATCGGGGCGGTGATGACCAGCTCCCCGACGTCGTCTATCAGGGGCAGCCCTTCTTCGTCGAAGGCGTGTACCGAGGCCCCGAGAGCCCGGCACTGCAGCTCCCCGGCCCGGACCGGCAGCAGCGGGCTGCCGCCTATGAAAGCGGTACACATGTCGGTGCCGCCGCTGGTGGAGAACAGGTGCAGGTCTCCCTTCACGTGCTCGTACACCCACTCAAAGCCCTCCGGCGGCAGCGGGGAGCCCGTGGAGCCTATGGCCCGGAGCCTCGACAGGTCATGGTCCCGGCCGGGCTCTATTCCGGCCTTCATGCACGCCGTGAGGTAGCCGGCGCTGGTGCCGAACACGGTGATCCCGGCCTCTTCGGCGAGCCGCCACATCGCGTCCATGTCCGGGTGGCCGGGGCTCCCGTCGTAGAGGACTATCGCACCGCCGCCGAGGAGCCCGGAGACGAGCAGGTTCCACATCATCCAGCCGGTGGTGGTGAACCAGAAGAAACGGTCCTCCTCCGAGAGGTCCATGTGCAGGTACACCTTCTTCAGGTGCTCCAGTAGTATCCCCCCGTGCCCCTGCACGATCGCCTTCGGCAGCCCCGTGGTGCCGCTGGAGTACAGGACCCACAGCGGATGGTCGAAGGGGACCTGCTCGAAATACAGCTCCGAGCCCTCGTGGTTGTCCAGGAACTCGTCCCAGAGGGTGAGGGTGCCTCCGGGAAGGCTGGAGGTGTCTAAAATCTCGGGACTCTCGTTCAGGTACGGTAGCAGTACGGTGTGCTCCAGGGAGGGGATCTCCCATCCGAGCTCGGCCACGGTCTCCAGGCGGTCGAAGTCCTTGCCGCCGTAGCGGTAGCCGTCGCAGGCGAATAGCACTTTGGGCTGTATCTGGGCGAAGCGTTCTATAACGGCCGGTGCGCCGAAATCCGGCGAGCAGCTCGACCAGACCGCCCCGACCGAGGCCGTCGCGAGAAACGCCACCACCGTCTCCGGGATGTTCGGCAGGTAGGCGACCACCCGGTCGCCCTTCTGCACGCCAAGCTCCCGCAGGGCAGAGGCCGTCGCGGCGACCCTCTCTCTGAGCTCGCCCCGGGTTACGGCGCCGAGGCCCCTCGTCTCGGAGGCGTGGATCACGGCCGGGCTCTCCGGATCTTCCGTCTCTCTTCCGTCCCCGAAATCACGGAGCGCGTTCTCCGCGTAGTTCAGGAGGGCTCCGGGGAACCACTGGCCATCCTCGACGGGCATGGCACGGCCGGTCAGCACCCGCTCGTAGGGCCGGGAGTGGACCACGCCGCAGTACTCCCACACCGAGGCCCAGAACTCTTCTATCTCCCGCACGGACCACTCCCAGAGCCTCTCGTAGCCCTCTCGGCCATAGCCCGGGAAATGCAGGCCTCTCTCCTCGGAGAGCCAGTCCATATAACGGGCCGTGCCCGAATCGCGGCGCCGCTCTTCTGAGGGCTCCCACAGAAGCGCGCCTTCACCTATCGTGTCCACTAGGTATTCACCTCTTGCTCTCCGGATTGCTCTTTGGCTTCTTCTGCTTCGTCCATCTCGGCCAGGACCGCACCGCCGGATACCCTGGAGCCTCCCTCGAAGGGCAGTTTGCGCACGATCCCGGCGTACGGTGCCTGTATGGTTTGCTCCGTCTTCATGGCTTCCAGTATCAGGATGGGCTGACCGGCCTCTACCTCCGCCCCTTCCTCGACTAGAACCTTGATAACCGTCCCCGGCATCGGAGCCGTAAGGCTCGTGCCCCGTGAGGCTCCAGCGCCGGAGCCGAGGTCGTCGAGGTTCAGCGAGCGGCGTTTGCCCAGCCTGTAGACGTAGCCGTCCAGCCCCACGAGCAGGTCCCGGCCCTCCTGGACCACGCCGCACTTGATCCGGCCCTCGTCATCCAGAAGATACAGCCTGCCGCCGCGGCGGGCAACGACCTCGACCTCCTTCTTATGCTTCTCATGACCGTCGAGTTCGAGCATCCACCGACCCCGGCTCCCGCGCTCGGCCCACACCTCCCACTCGGTATCTCCCAGCAAATAACGCACGCGATGTCCGCCGCCGGGCCGCACCCGACCGGCCGCGAACGGGTCCGTGGCCGGGGGCCTCTCGTCCGGCGCGTCCGACAGCTCGGCCACGGCGGCGGCGACCAGCGCTTCCGGCGGAGTCTCCACCTCGGAGGGGGTGGTGAGACCGTACTCCTCGAGAAACCCGGTCGTGAACTCTCCGGCCCCGAAGGCCTCGTGGTCGGCTATCTGCCTCAGGAGTGGGAGGTTGGTCGTGACCCCGAGCGCCAGATATTCCCTGAGCGCCTGACGCAGACGTCTCACGGCCGCCGGGCGGTCCGGGGCGTGGACTATGAGCTTCGCGAGCATGGGATCATAGTCCAGCGGCACGGAGTCCCCGGTCTCTACCCCGGTGTCGTTGCGGATACCGGGGCCCTCCGGCGGATCGAACAGGAGCAGCTCTCCGCCCGACGGCATGGCTGTCTGCGGATCCTCGGCGTAGAGGCGCACCTCTATGGCGCTGCCACTCACCCGGACCTCGTCCTGCGTAACCTGCAACGCCTCCCCGGCGGCGACGGCCAATTGCAGGTGCAAGAGATCAAACCCCGTCACGAGCTCGGTCACCGGGTGTTCGACCTGTAGCCGCGTGTTCATCTCCAGAAAGTAGAACTCCTCTCCGGATGGCTCCTCCCCCGAGAGCAGAAACTCCACCGTCCCGGCGTTGCGGTAGCCGGCGGCTTTCGCCAGCCGCACTGCGGCGGCCCCGAGCTCCTGGCGGCGCTCCCCGATGATAGCCGGTGAAGGTGCCTCCTCGACCACCTTCTGGTGCCGGCGCTGGATGGAGCAGTCCCGCTCGCCGAGGTGGACGACGTTGCCGTAGTCGTCGGCGACGATCTGGACCTCTATGTGACGCGGGTCAACCACGGCTTTTTCGAGAAAGACTGTGCCCTCGCCGAAGGCTGCCTCCGCCTCGCGCGTGGCGCTCTCGAAAGCATCCTGAAAATCCTCCGGACGCTCGACCATCCGCATGCCGCGCCCGCCGCCTCCGGCGCTGGCCTTGACGAGCACGGGGTAGCCGATCTTTTCGGCCTCGGCGGCGAGTTCTTCTGGAGTCGCCTCGCCGCTGAAGCCCGGCACGGTCGGAACTTCGGCCTCTTCCGCGAGCCGCTTTGCCGAGACCTTCGAGCCCATGAGGTCCATCGAATCCGGCGACGGACCGACCCACGTCGCCCCGGCCCGCTCGACCGCCCGCGCGAACTCCGCGTTCTCCGCCAGAAAGCCGTAGCCCGGATGCACCGCGTCGGCCCCGCTCCTTTCGAGGGCCTCTACTATTCTCTCTATGCTAAGGTAGCTCTCCGCGGCCGCCGCCGGTCCAATAAGGTAGGACTCATCGGCCAGCCTGTGGTGCATGGCCCCGGTGTCCGGCTCGGAGTAGACCGCCACCGTGCGTATACCAAGCTCCCTGCAGGCCCGAATGATGCGGACCGCGATCTCACCACGATTGGCGACGAGCAGCTTCTCCAGCTTACGAGTATTACGGGTACTCACCGCTCGCTACTCCAGCGCGGCTTGCGCTTCTCCAGGAAGGCGGTCAGCCCCTCCTGCCCCTCCTCGCCCGTACGCAGCTCCGCGATACGCGCGGCGGTGATCCCGGCCGCCTCCTGCGGGCCGGCCTCTTCGAGCTCTCCGAGAAGCCTCTTCGTGCTCGCCAGCGCCTCCGGCCCCCCGGAGACGAGCTGCCCGGCCTTCTTCCGCACGAGCTCGTCAAGCTCCTCTCCCGGGGCGACCTCGTGTACGAGCCCGATCTCCCGCGCCCGTTCAGCGCCGAACCGCTCTCCGGTCAGAAACAGCGACCGGGCGTGGGAGTGCCCGATCTTGCGCAGCACGAAGGGCGCGATGGTCGCCGGCGTGATACCGAGCCTCACCTCCGAAAACGCGAACACACAGCCCTCCTCGGCCACACCCACATCCGCGGCCGCCACCAGCCCGACGCCGCCGCCGATGGCCGCCCCCATGACGCAGGCCACTACCGGTTTCGGGCAGGCGGCGATGGTCTCGAAGAGCGCCGCCAGGCGTCTGGCGTCTCCGAGGTTCTCCTCGTAGGAGAAGCCCGCCGTCTGGCGCATGTAGCCGATGTCGGCCCCGGCGCAGAAGGATTCCCCCCTGCCGGTCAGGACCACCACGCGCACGTCCTCCAGCTCCGACATCTCGCCCATACAACGCGTCAGCTCTTCGATAAGCCCCGCGCTCAGGGCGTTGCGCACGTCGGGGCGGTCGAGCGTTACCGTGGCGACGCCGCCCTCTACGCTAGCCTCCAGGTGTTCGTAGTCGGTCATGCCCGGCTACATCCTGAAGATGCCGTAGCGGGCATCCTCGATCGGGGCTCCGGCGGAGGCTGCGAGGCCCATCGCGAGCACCTGCCGGGTGTCGGCGGGGTCTATCACGCCGTCGTCCCACAGGCGGGCGGTTGAGTGGTAGGGGTTTCCCTCCTGCTCGTACTTCTCGAAGATAGGTCGCTTGAACTCCTCGCGCTCTTCCTCTGTCATCTCCTTACCTTCGCGGGCGAGGCCTTCTTCGCGGACGGTGAGCAGCACGTTCGCAGCCTGCTCCCCGCCCATGACCGAGATGCGGGCGTTCGGCCACATGAACAACAGGCGCGGCGAGTAGGCCCTCCCGGCCATCCCATAGTTCCCAGCCCCATAAGAGCCGCCGATTATGACGGTAAACTTTGGAACCGGGGCGTTCGAGACCGCCATGACCATCTTCGCGCCGTTCTTTGCTATGCCTTCGTTCTCGTACTGCTTGCCGACCATGAAGCCGGTGATGTTCTGCAGAAAGACCAGCGGTATCTTGCGCGAGCTACACAGCTCTATGAAGTGGGCGCCCTTTAGGGCGCTCTCGGAGAACAGGATGCCGTTGTTGGCGATTATCCCCACCGGATGGCCCATGAGGCGGGCGAAGCCGCACACGAGCGTCTCGCCGTAGAGCGGCTTGAACTCGTGCAGGCGACTGCCGTCCACGACGCGGGCGATGATCTCCCGCACGTCGTAGGCCTTGCGCGGGTCGTCGGGGATCACGCCGTACAGCTCTCCGGGGTCGTGGAGCGGCTCCTCGGGCTCGGTGAGCGTCCAGGGGGCTCGGTCCCTGGCGATGGAGCTCTCTCCGTTCAGGCTGGCGACGATCTCACGCACGTAGGCCAGGGCGTGCTCGTCGTCTTCGGCGAGGTAGTCCGCCACCCCGGATAATTGTGTGTGGACCTCCGCACCGCCGAGCTCTTCGGCGGTGACCTCCTCGCCGGTCGCGGCCTTCACCAGCGGCGGACCTCCGAGGAAGATCGTGCCCTCCCCCTTTACCATCACGACCTCGTCGCTCATCGCCGGTACGTAGGCGCCCCCGGCGGTGCAGCTCCCCATCACGGCCGAGATCTGGGGTATCCCCTTGGCGCTCATCTGGGCCTGGTTGTAGAAGATGCGCCCGAAGTGCTCGCGGTCGGGGAAGACCTCGTCCTGCAGCGGCAGAAACGCCCCGCCGGAGTCCACGAGATACACGCAGGGCAGGTGGTTCTCTTCCGCAACCTCCTGCGCCCGGAGGTGCTTCTTGACCGTCATCGGGTAGTAGGTTCCGCCTTTAACGGTGGCGTCGTTGGCGACGATGACCACCTCGCGGCCCGAGACGCGCCCTATGCCGGTCACGATCCCGGCCGCCGGCACCTCGCCTTCGTACAGCCCGTGCGCCGCCAGCGGCGAGAGCTCTAGAAACGGCGTATCCGGGTCCAGGAGGAGCTCTATGCGGTCGCGGACCGGGAGCTTGCCGCGCTCCTTGTGGCGTTCCAGGGCGCGCTCTCCCCCGCCACGCCGGGCCTCTCGCTGGTGCTCCCGGAGCTCAGCGACGAGCGATTCGTAGGCCGCGGCGTTCTGTTTGAACTCCTGGCTATCCGCCGCGACGTTACTGCGGATGGTGCTCACTGGGCGACCATCTCCTCCTTCGCCCGCTCTGCGGTCTCGTCTTGGAGCAGGGAGCGGGCGATGAGCTGGCGGTTGATCTCGGAGGTGCCCTCACCGATCTCGTTGATCTTTACCTGCCGCCAGTAACGGGCCACCGCGCTCGTCTCCATGAAGCCCTCGCCGCCGTGGATCTGCACGGCCTGATCGGCGGCCCGCTTTGCGGTCTCCGAGGCGAACACCTTTGCCATGCTCGCCTCGCGCCCGAACGGACGCCCCTGGTCCTTGAGCCACGCAGCCTTTATCATCATGCTCCGCGCAAGCTCTATCTCCATCGCCATGTCCGAGAGCTTGAACTGTATGGCCTGGAACTCCGCGATGCTCCTGCCGAACTGCTCGCGCTCCCTGGCTCTAGCCAGAGCCTCGTCCAGGCACGCCTGCGCCAGCCCGACCGAGAGCGCCGCCACCGCAACCCTGCCGGCCTCCAGCGTAGAGAGGAACTGCCTGAACCCTTTCCCGCGCTCGCCCAGGGTGTTTGCCTCCGGCACCCGCACGTCTTCGAAGTAGAGCTGGCGCTGATCGGAGGCGCGCCAGCCGGTCTTCTCATAGCCGGGGCCGCGGGTAAAGCCGGGGGTGTCCTGCGGGATGATGATCGCCGTCAGCTCCGGCTTGCCGTTCTCGCGCTCTCCAGTGCGGGCGATCGCCGTTACGCCGGCGGTGATGTCGGTGCCAGAGTTGGTGATCCACTTCTTCGAGCCGTTCACGACCCACTCGCCGTCCACCAACTCCGCCGTGGTCCGGGTGCCGCCGGCGTCGGTGCCAGCGTGCTCCTCCGTAAGCCCGAAAGCCCAGAGCCTCTTGCCGCCCCGTACCTCCTCGGCGAGAAAGCGCCGCTTCTGCTCCTCGGTTCCGTAGGCGGCCAGCGGGGCGCAGCCCAGGGATATGTGGGCCTCCATCGTGATGCCAACGGAGGTGTCGGCGCGGCAGATCTCCTCCAGCGCCATGTTGTAGGCGACGAAGTCTCCGCCCGAGCCGCCATACTCCTCGGGAATGGTGAGGCCCATCAGCCCGAGCTCCGCCATCCTCGCGACGATGTCGTAGGGGAACTTCTGCTCTTTGTCTAGCTGGGCGGCGCGCGGGGCTATCTCCTCGCGGGCGTAGTCGCGGGCGACTTCTTGCCAGCGGAGCTGCTCGCTCGTGGGGTCGAAGTTCAATGCTCTCCTCTCGTCGCTTTCGTCGCGCCCGTCTAGTTGCTAGCGGCCTCTTCGAGGCCCAGACTCTCGACGGCGGCCTGGCGGAGCTTGTACTTCTGGATCTTGCCCGAGGCCGTCATCGGATACTCCTCGACGAACTGTATGTAGCTTGGGACCTTGAAGCGCGCGATGCTCTCCCGGCAGTAGCTCAGGATGCCCTCCTTATCCGGCTCGGCGCCCTGGCGGGGGATGATCGCGGCGGCCACCCGCTCGCCGTAGCGTTCGTCGGGGACGCCGTAGACCTGCACGTCGGAGACGTCGGGGTGCGTGTACAGGAACTCCTCGATCTCCCGCGGATACACATTCTCGCCGCCGCGGATGATCATATCCTTCGCCCGCCCGGTGATGCTGAAGTAGCCGTTCTCGTCCATGACGGCCAGGTCTCCGGTATGCAGCCAGCCGTCCTCGTCTATGGCGTCCGCGGTCTCCTCGGGCATCTTGTAGTAGCCGCGCATCACGTGGTAGCCGCGGGTCCACAGCTCGCCCTGCTCGCCAGCTGGCGCCTCCTCGCCCGTATCCACGTCCACCACCTTCGCCTCCACGCCCGGCAGTACCTTTCCGACGGAGGAGACCCTGATCTCCAGCGGGTCGTCGGTGCGGGTCTGGGTAATTACCGGGCTCGACTCCGTCTGGCCGTAGGCTATGGTGATCTCGGCCGCCCCCATCACGTCCACGACCTGCTTCATCACCTCCATCGGGCAGGTGGTGCCGGCCATGATCCCGGTCCTCAGAGAAGAGGTGTCGAACCTCTCGAACTCCGGGTGCTCCAGCTCCGCGATAAACATCGTCGGCACCCCGAGTAGTGCCGTGCAACGCTCCTCGTGTACCGCATCTAGCACCCTCACGGGGTCGAACTGCTCCACGGGCACCATCGCCGCCTCGTGGGTTACGGCGTTCAGCGTGCCGAGCACGCAGCCGAAGCAGTGGAAGAACGGCACCGGGATGCACACCCGATCCTCCGGCCCGAGCTCCATGCACTCGCCTATGTAGAAGCCGTTCTTGACGACGTTGGCGTGGGTGAGCTGCACGCCCTTCGGAAATCCCGTGGTGCCCGAGGTGTACTGCATGTTTATGACCTCGTCCGGGTCGAGCGAGGATTGCCGCTCCTGGAGCTCCTCCTCGGAAACCCTCCCGGCGAGCCCCAGAAACTCCTCGTCGTAGCCCATAATGGGTAGGCCGGACTTCGACCCCCCGCCCATGAGGACCACGCTCTCCAAATAAGGCAGGTCTCTTGCGGAGACCCCGTCACCGGAGTCCTCCGAGAGATCGGGCACCGCCCCCTTCAGGATGTCCACGAAGTCCGCGCCTCTAACCCCCTCGGTAAGGAATAATGCCCTGGAGTCGGACTGCTCCAGTACATAGTGCAACTCCGTGGCCCGGTAGGCCGGGTTTACGGTGACGAGCACCGCGCCTATCTTCCCGGTGGCGAACTGGAGCGTCACCCACTCGGGCTTGTTCTGACCCCAGACGGCGACCTTGTCGCCCTTATCGAGCCCTAGAGCCATAAGCGCCCGGGCGCACTCGTCCACCTTCTCCTTGAACTCGCGGTAGGTGTAGCGCAGGCCGTGCTCGGGATACACCAGGGCGTCGCCCTCCGGCCGGCGCTGCTCCACCAGGTCCAGCAGTCCGCCTACCGTAAGGTCTTCCACGTCCTCTGGCCGCATAAGATCTCCTCCGAGGCCGGTTGTCTAGTGAGCGTCTCGGAAGCGCTTTGCCGGAGCGCCGTCCCTGTTAAAAGCTCCGGGTACACGTCTTCTCAGGTCCCCGCATCACGAGACCGTCAGTGTGCTTGTGGGTGGCAAAGCCCTTCCCGACCCTTTCCGAGCTCCACGCAAGCACTGTACAAGAACGCCTCCACTCCGGCAACTCGGGCTACAAACGCGTCCCCTGATACCCGGAGAGGCTCAGCGCGCACTCCAGCCACCGTCCATGGTAAGAGAGGAGCCGTTCATGAAAGACGCGGCGGGCGAGCAGAGGAAAAGCACGGCCTCGGCGACCTCCTCGGGCTCCACGAGGCGCTTTATGGCGGGCTCTGTGAGCATGATCTTCTCCACCACCTCGTCTTCCGAGATGCCGTGGCGTTCTGCCTGAGCCTGGATCTGACCCTCCACCAGCGGCGTCCTCACGTACGCCGGACAGATGCAGTTAGAGGTCACGCCCCTCGGCCCGCCTTCGAGCGCGATGGTCTTAGAGAGACCTTCGAGGCCGTGCTTCGCGGCCACGTACGCGGACTTGTACTCCGAGGCGCGCAGGCCGTGGACGCTGGAGATGTTGACGACCCGTCCCCAGCCCCGCTCGTACATCCCCGGCAGCGCCTCGTGGACCAGCCGGAAAGGCGCTTCGAGCATCACTCGCAGCATCGCCGCGAACCGCTCGGGTGGGAACTCCTCGACCGGCGCGACGTGCTGCATACCGGCATTGTTCACCACGATGTCGGCGTCAACCGCGAGAACGTCGAGCACGTCCGGGTCGGAGAGGTCCGCGACGAGCGGCCTGCCGCCGATCTCCCCGGCGGCCCTACCGGCGGCGTCCGAGTCGAGATCGAGCACGGTCACCGCCGCCCCGGCCCGGGCGAGCCTGCGGGCACAGGCCAGTCCGATGCCGCTCCCGGCACCGGTCACGAGCGCCGTGCGGCCGCCCAGGTCCAAGCTGACCTCCTCGCCAGCGTACGATCCGGTGCCGCCTTCCGTGCTTGCCCCGCCTTCCAAACCCACCTCGCTTTAGAGTTTTCCGTGGTCGTTGTGGTAGCCGGGGGCCGCTCCGGTAGCGGCCCCCGGAATCCATCATCTAACTTCCCCTGACTTACCTTACCTGACCCTGGAGCCGCTGGCCTCAGCGCTCTGCGCCCGTTCCGCGGCGTGCGGCGCCTCTATGTCGTCCTGGTAGCTCTCGGTCGCGAAGTACACGGCGGCGATGGTTATGAGGGCCATGAAGCCGAGGTACACGGCAACCGGCCAGTAGCTACCCGACCAGCCGAGCAGGGCAACCGCGATAAAGGGCGAGAGCCCGCCGGCGAAGACCGAGGCGAGCTGGTAGCCCAGCGAGGCCCCGGAGTAGCGCACCCGGGTACTAAAGAGCTCGGAGAAGAAGGCCCCCTGCACCCCGTACATCGCGGCGTGGCCGACGACCAGCGCGAGGACGATGGCGAGCCAGATCAGCAATGTACTCTCCGTGTTCACCAGCCAGAAGAACGGGAAGGCAAACACCAGCGAGAATACCGCACCGAACATATACACCGGCCTGCGGCCCACGCGGTCGGTAAGCGCCCCGAAGAACGGTATGGCGAAAAGCTCGATAAACGAGGCGATCATCACGCCGAGCAGCGCCAGCGTACGCGGCAGCCCGAGCTGGTCCACCACGTAGGTCAGCACGAACACGGAGAACACATAGAACGAGCCGTTCTCCGCCACCCGCAGCCCCATCGCTATGAGCACCTGCTTGGGGTACACGCGCAAGACTTCCACTATCGGCATCCGGTGCTGGGACCCGGAGTCCTGCACCTGCTGGAAAGCCGGAGACTCAAGTATCTTCAGCCGGATGTACAGCCCGACGGCTATCATAACGACGCTCAGGAGAAACGGTATCCGCCAGCCCCAGGCGAAGAACTGCTCGTCCGGCAGCAGCGAGAACAGGTAGACCGCGCCGGTACCGAGCAACAGCCCCGCCGGTACCCCGATCTGGGGCCAGCTACCGTAGAACCCGCGCCTGCTGGGCGGGGAATGCTCGACGGCCATTATTATCGCGCCGCCCCACTCGCCGCCCACGCCGAAGCCCTGGAAGATGCGCAGGAGCACGAGCAGTATGGGCGCCCAGACCCCTATCTGGTTGTAGGTGGGCAAGAACCCTATGAGCAGCGTCGAGACGCCCATGATCATGAGCGTCGTCACCAGCATCGCCTTGCGGCCTATCTTGTCCCCGAAGTGGCCGAACACCACGCCGCCCACGGGCCGGGCGAAGAACCCGACCGCAAACGTAGCCAGCGAAGCCAGCACGCCCGCCAGCGGCGAGAAGTCCGGGAAGAACACGGTCCCGAAAACGAGCGCCGCCGCCGTTCCGTACAGGAAGTAGTCGTACCATTCTATAGCCGTCCCGATAAAGCTCGCCAGCGCGACCTTCCGGATCGACTCCTCTCTTATCGCGCCGCCTGAAGCACCTTCCGACATCCGCTCCTCCTATCCCCTTCTCCTGCGGTCCCCACCGCTCTGTACCAGACTCCGCACTCGATCCGCTACATGACCACTATGGCCCTCCCGTTGATCTCGCCGTTATCCAACGCCCGGTACGCCTCGTCCACCTCTTCCAGCGAATACCTCCTCGTGACGGTCTGCTGTGGGGTAAGAAAGCCCCGGGCCGCGAGGTCGAGTATCTCCGGCATGTCCGTCCGGGTCCTGCCGCCGTAGGAGCCTATGAGACGCTGACTGCGGCGCACCAGGCGGGTGATCTCGACCGGAGCCGTGGTCTTGCCGGGCGCTATGCCGACCGCGACCATCCGTCCGCCGTCCCGGAGCATCCCGGCGGCCTGGGTGAAGGTCTCCGGTCTGCCCAGCGCCTCGAAGGCGACGTCCACGCCTTCACCGCCGGTTAGCTCCATAACCTTCTCGACGGCGTCCTTCTCGGCCCCGTTCACCGCGTCGGTCGCCCCGAGTCCGCGGGCGGCTTCGAGCTTCTCGGCGGAGACGTCTACCGCGATTACGCGCGAGGCCCCGAATGCGCGGGCGATCTGGACCATGTTCGATCCGACCCCGCCCATCGCCACCACCGCGGCGGTCTCTCCGGCTCTCAGGTCGGCCCCGTTGCGCACGGCGCCGTAGGCGGTAAACACGGCGCAGCCCAGGATCGCGGACTCCTCTGGCGGCAACCCTTCGGGCAGCGGGAACACGTCGGTCACCGGGACCACCGCATACTCCGCGAGCCCGGCCATCGAGTACATCGCGAGCGGCGTCCCATCCTTCCGCTCTAGCCGGGTCTCGCCGTCGTAGAGCACGCCCTTCAGGCGGTTCATGGAGAAGAACTTCTCGCACACGTCGTCCCGGCCCCGCACGCAGTACCGGCACTCGCCGCACGGCATGATGAAGCTAGCCGCCACCGGGGTGCCGGGCTCCGGCCCCTCGACACCGGGCCCGAGGCTCTGTACGGTGCCCGTGATCTCATGCCCGAGCACCGCCGGGGTCGGGAACGGGGTCTCGTCCTTTATTACATGCAGGTCCGTGTGGCACACGCCGCAGGCCCTGACCTTGACCAGCACCTCCCCGGCCCGGGGCTCTGGTACGGGTATCTCCTCTACCTTTAGCCCGGTATGCGGGGCTTCGAGCACCGCCGCCCGCATCGAGCCCGCAGCATCTACTGCGCCATCAACCACCATCTCACCCCTTTCACTCCGCCTGGTTAGTACCCGGCCATCGGCGTCTCAGCCGGCGCGCTCCAGCTCCCGCTCGACGAACTCGAGCCGGTCGTTGCCCCAGAACATCTCGTCGCCCACGAAGAACGTCGGCGCGCCGAACGCGCCCCGGTCCAGGGCGTCGGAGGTGGCCTCCTTTAGCTCCTCCTTGACCTCCGGGTCGGCGGCACCGGCGAGCACAGCTTCCGGGTCGGCCCCGATGCGGCGGGCCACCTCTGAGATGGGGCCGTCCTCGTCGGACTCCTCGCGGCCGCCTGGCGCGCCGTTCTCCTCCCAGTACAGCTTGAAGGCTTCCCGGGTAAACGGCTCCAGCTCGCCCCGGCCCCGGCAGAACAGGGCCGCCCGCATGGTCTTTAGCGTGCGGAACGGGAACGGCTCCGGGAACCTCATCGGCAGGCCGTAGTGCTCGGCCCAGCGCTTGAGATCCTGGTTCATGTAGCGGCCCTTCGCCGGGATGGAGACGGGGGCCTGTATCCCGGCGGCGTCGTGCAGGGCCCCGAGCAGAACCGGGTGCAGAACGAGCTCGGCGTTTTGGCGGGCGCAGATCTCACCCAACCGCCCGTATGCCAGGTACGAGAACGGGCTTACAAGATCGTAGAGAAACTCTACCCTTCCCCCCAAGATCACTCCTCTCTTAAACGTCCCAGCCTAGCTCCGCGAGTCTGTAGGCGGAACTCTGGGGCTTCTGGTGCTTCTTGAGCTAGCCTCCGTTGTCCTCGGAGTCGTGACGATGACGTCGGCGTCGGCTCGGGGCGTACACGAACCAGTAAGAGCCTATCAGTATGGCGACGAAAAGAACCAGGGCCGCCGCGAACTGCAACAACTCGGATCCCAAACAAACCTCCTCTCGATGGCCTAGATGGTCTCGACGGCCCACGAAGGTCGCAGACGACCCCGCGGGCGGTCTTCCTCCTCCAACCCTGTTTGACCGGGATTCTACGCTAGCCCGCCCCCGGCCGTCGTGGCGGATTCGGCCGCAGACTCTATCTCGGGAAAAAGTATAGGGAATATAGGGAAAACAGATCCCGGTCACGCCCCGCCGAAGACTCCGGGCTATCTGTGCTGGTATCATTACTCATAATTTATCTCTCGGGAAAGGAGATGCGTTGAAGGGTCTTACCTCTGACTATCAGCTAACGCTGCCCGCCATACTAAGGAGGGCGGAAGAGTTGTTCGGCCACAAGGAGATCGTCACCCGCCGGCCGGACAAGAGCTTCCACCGCTACACCTACAGCGACTTCGTCCGGCGCTCCAAGAGGCTCGCCGTCGCGCTCGGGGAGCTCGGGCTACAGAAGGGCGACCGGGTGGCCACGCTCGGCTGGAACTCTTACCAGCATCTGGAGTGCTACTTCGGCCTGCCGTCCGCGGGGCTGGTGATCCACACCCTGAACCCCCGGCTCTCGCCCGAGGACCTCTCCTACATAATCGGACACGCCGAGGACCGGGTGCTGATCGTGGACGAGACCTTGTTGCCCGTCTTCGAGGGCATCCGCGATAAGGTGGACCTCGAAAGGGTCCTCGTCTTTACCTACGAGGGCTCTGACACCGAGATGCCGGATGGCGTTGAGAGGTACGAGGATCTCCTGGAGCGCGGCGACGAGAGCCGCTTCGAGTATCCGGACCTCGATGAGAACGACGCGGCGGCGCTGTGCTACACCTCCGGCACCACCGGCCGTCCCAAGGGCGCGCTCTACTCCCACCGGGGCCTGTGCCTGCACTCGATGGCGCTCGCCACCGCCGACGGTATCGGTATAGGCGAGGCCGACACCGTGCTGCCCGTCGTCCCGATGTTCCACGTCAACGCCTGGGGAATGCCGTTCACCGCCACCATGACCGGGGCAAAGCAGGTCTTCCCGGGGCCGCACCTGGACCCCGAGAGCCTGCTTGAGGACCTCGAACAGGAAGAGGTCACCATAACCGCCGGGGTGCCCACGATCTTCCTCGGCGTGTTGCAGACGCTCGACGCCGAACCCGGCGCCTACGACCTCTCCAGGCTACGGACGCTCGCCGTCGGCGGCTCGGCCGCGCCGGAGTCCATGATCCGGGGCTTCCAGGAGCGCCACGGCCTCTCCATCCTGCACGCCTGGGGCATGACCGAGACCAGCCCGGTCGCCACCGTCTCCCGGCTCACGAGCGGAGTCCAGGACGCCTCCGAGGACGAGCAGTACCGCTACCGGGCCAAGCAGGGAATCCCGCTGCCGTTTATCGAGGTGCGGGCGCAGGGCGAGGACGGCTTCATCCCCTGGGACGGCGAGAGCATGGGTGAACTGGAGGTGCGCGGTCCCTGGGTGTCGCGCTCCTACTACAACACGCCGGAAGGCGACGACAAGTTTACCGGCGACGGCTGGTTCCGCACCGGCGACGTGGTCAGCATAGACCCGCTCGGGTACGTGGAGATCCGGGACCGGGACAAGGACCTCGTGAAGTCCGGCGGCGAGTGGATCAGCTCCGTGGACCTCGAAAACGCCCTGATGGGCCACGAGGCGGTCGCCGAGGCGGCTGTAATCGCCATCCCCGACCCCCGCTGGCAGGAACGTCCGCTCGGCGTGGCGGTCCTCAAGGAAGGCGAGAGTGCGACGGCCGAGGAGCTAATACAGCACCTCGCCGGGAGCGGATTCGCCAAGTGGCAGCTCCCGGACAACGTGGAGTTCGTCGAGGAGATACCACGCACCGCGACCGGCAAGTTCCTGAAAATGCGGCTGCGCGAGCAGTTCGAGGACTACACCCCGGCATAGCTTACCCTTCCGAGGGTTCCGAACGCAGAGCTCCGGCAAAATCCTCCGGGATGCGTCGGGGCCGGCCGCTGGCTATGTCAACGCAGCCGTGGCGAGTGTAGCCGGTCGAGATCTCCCCGCCGCCGCGCAGTACGGTGTACTCGAACCGGAGCGAGGCCCGGCCAAGCTCGGCGAGCGTGGTACGCAAGGTTAGCTCGTCGTCGAAGCGGGCCGGGGCGCGGTAGCGGGTCAGGGCCTCGGTGACCACGAGGCCGATGCCGCGCTCCTCCAGCTCGCGGTAGGAAAGCCCGGCGGCGCGCAGCCACTCGACGCGCCCGATCTCGAAGTACGAGAGATAGTTGGCGTTGTTTATGATGCCCTGGGAGTCGGTCTCGCCGTAGCGGGCCCGGATGGGCGTCTCGTGCGCGGCTCCGGCGGCTATCTCAGCTATCCTACTGTCCCTTGAAGTCCGGCTTGCGCTTCTCGGAGAAGGCTCCCATGCCCTCAGCCGCGTCCTCGGTGGAGAACAGCAGAGCGAACTGATCCGCCTCGTACTCCAGGCCGCTTACGAGATCCACGTCCAGCGCCTTGTTCGCGGCGGCCTTGGCGTAGCGCACGGCGAGCGGGCCGTTCTTGGAGATCTCGGTCGCA
This sequence comes from Rubrobacter aplysinae, assembly GCF_001029505.1. NCBI lineage: Bacteria > Bacillati > Actinomycetota > Rubrobacteria > Rubrobacterales > Rubrobacteraceae > Rubrobacter > Rubrobacter aplysinae. The sequence goes on from NZ_LEKH01000015.1 coordinate 41,379, forward strand.
AGCTGCTGGGCTGCGTTGAGCGCCTCACCCTGCGCGACGACGCGGTTCACGAGGCCCATCTCCTTCGCCTCTGCGGCCTCTATGCGGCGGGCGGAGAAGAGTAGCTCGCTCGCCAGCCCCGAGCCTATAAGACGTGGCAGCCGCTGGGTCCCGCCCATGCCGGGCAGGATGCCGAGCCCGACCTCGGGGAAACCGAACATCGCGTTATCGGCGGCGATGCGCATGTCGCAGGCTAGCGCGATCTCACATCCCCCGCCGAGCGCGAAGCCGTTTACGGCGGCTATGGTCGGCACCGGGCTCCGGTCGAGTAGCGCCATCGCGGCGTGCCCGATCTCGGCGAACCTCTTTGCCTCGACCGCAGACATCTGGCTCATCTCGGCTATGTCGGCCCCGGCGACGAACGCCTTCTCACCGGCCCCAGTAACCACGATGGCCGTCGGCGGCTGGCTCTCAAGCTCCAGCAGCGACTGCCCGAGCTCCTCGACAACCTGCGGGCTGATCGCGTTCAGCTTGTCCTGCCGGTCTATGGTCAGGGTCGCGACGCTACCCTCGCGTTCCACCTTTACGAAATCCAACGTAGCTCCTCTCGGTCTCCTCCGACTCCTCTATCTCCCTAGTCTCCCCACAGGGCTCGCACATTCTAGCGGAGTCCACCGTGGCCCGCGCCGGTCCGCCCTTGACGGGCATGCTAGATTCATCCTGTTTGCACGGTGTATTAGATAAAGTGTTGGATTGCCTGAGACGGCGACCCCGGTGAGGTCGAGTGGAGGCGTAGGTTGCAGGAAAGTCTACAGCGGGTTCTAGGCACCCCGGCGGTGCTCCTGATCGGCATAAACGCGGTGGTCGGCGGCGGCGTGTTCCTTTTGCCGGGCCAGCTCGCGGCGGAGGCGGGGGCTCTGTCGGTGTTCGCGTATCTCGCGGCAGGGCTACTGGTGATGCTCATGGGGCTCTCCTACTCGGAGGTCGGGACGATGTTCTCGCGCACCGGGGGGCCCGTGGTCTACGCCCAGGAGGCGATGGGCCGGACGGTCGGGTTCTCGGTGGGTTGGATGACGTGGATGACCTACCTCGCCGGGTGGTCGGTGCTCGCAAACGGCTTCGTGGACTACCTCTCGGACCTCGTGCCCGGCATCGGGGGCGTCGCCCGGGTGCTGATTATCGCCGGGATAATAGTGATCCTGTGCCTGCTCAACACGCTCGGCGTTCGGCTCGGCTCGGGGGTGATCCAGGTCTTCTCCGTGGCGAAGCTCGTGCCGCTTCTGGTGCTCGTGGTCGCGGGGCTGACCTTCGCCGGACAGACGGGCAACGCGGGGCTCGGTGCGGTGCCCGTCGGGGCCGGCGGTTTCCTGGCGGCGGTGTCGCTAACCATCTTCGCCTTCGGCGGCTTCGAGGGGACCACCGTGCCCTCCGGCGAGATGCGCAACCCGGGGCGCGCCATCTCGGTCGCCGTGCTCGGCACTCTGGGCGGCGTGACGGTCTTCTACATGCTGATACAGTACGCCTCCCTGCGCATCCAGCCCGGACTGGCGGAGACCGGCTCGCCACTAACCTCCGTGGGGGCGGCGATGTTTACCGGCGGCCTGGCGCTGGTGACCATCGGGGCGCTCATCTCCATCTTCGGAACCCAGAGCGGCGTCGCGCTGACCGCGCCGCGCAACCTCTACGCCCTCTCCCGGGAGGGGATGCTGCCGGACGTGCTCTCACGGGTACACCCGCGCCTCGCGACCCCGGTCGTGGCGACCTGGGTGACCGGGGGGCTCGTGCTGGTGCTGGCTACGACCGGCACCTTCGAGCAACTCCTGCTGCTGAACGTCGCCGCCAGACTCTACCAGTACCTGATGGTCTGCCTCTCGGCGGCGATCCTGCGCCTGCGCCGGCCTGAGGCAGAGCGTCCCTTCAGGCTGCCGCTCGGGCCGGCCATACCGGCGGTCGCCGCCGTCTTGAGCCTCGCGCTGCTCGTAACAGGCCAGGACGCCGTCAACCTGCTGGCCGCGGCCGTCGCCCTCGGCATAGGGCTCCTGCTATATATCGCCACGAGACTGGCCGCGGCGCGCAATGGTGACAGAGGCGACAGCGAGTCAGGATAGCTCGCCGAGGCGCAGCGGGATGCGATGAGGCATGGAGCCCACTCCGCATAGCACCCATCTCTGCTTCAGCGCGCCCTATCCGGGTAGGTAGCAGGAACCCTCTACCGGCACTCCTCCGGGTACTGCTCGCAGTACGGGGTATCGCCCGGGACCTTGCCGCGGTTGGCCGCCACCCAGTCGTAGACCTTCTCCTGCAGAGAAGGCATGCCGGGCAGCTCGTACAGCCGGTGCGGCAGCGGGATGCCGGTCGCCACCGCGACCGACATGTTTATGGCCTCCGCCCCCCGGTGGCGCTGCGGGGGATTGCCCGGCTCGCCGGGGACGTAGCTCCAGGCGGCCGCCTTACAGTCCTCCTCGGAGAGCCCGGCCTCCTCCGGGACGCCGCTCTTCTGATACGGGACCACCGTCACGCGGTGGTTGCGGTCCAGCGCCCCGACGAGGCGCGCGCACCGCGTTCAAAAGTGTCAGCCGCCGTCGAATATCAGTACCAGATGCTCGGGTAACGCCGCCATCCTGGCCTCCTCGTCTTATCGCCTAGCCGTCCACGGTACAGAGCCTAACAGCATCAGGCCGGAAGGTGTTACAGGGGTTTACAAGGGTACGCCGATCACCACCCCGGCGGCGTAGAGCAGGCCGAAAACGGCGTGCAGCCCAGAGGTACCCTTCACCACCGGCGCCAGCCGCGCCGGTACGGTAGACGACGCCACGCCGCGCCACAGCCGCAGGGCCAGCGGCAGGCTCAGTAGCGCGACGAGCGTCGTGACCGGCACCACGCCAGAGAGGACGAGCGGCGCTAGCAAGACGTAAGTCCCGGCGAGCAGGCCCCGGTACACGGCTATACCGCCCCTGCGGCCGAGCACTATGGGCAGGGTGCGACGTCCGCCCCGGACGTCCTCGTCCAAGTCCCGGATGTTGTTCGCGAGCAGGATGGCGGCGACCGGGCAGCCGAGCGGGAGCGCGGCCAGAAGCACGCCCGGCGGAAACCCGCCGGCCTGCACGGCGTAGGAGATCGCGACTATGAGCACGCCCATGAACACGAAGACCGTCGCCTCGCTGGCCGGGGTCGAGGAGATCGGACGCGGCCCCCCGGTGTAGAGGTATCCCGCGAGCGCCGACACCAGCCCGAGCGCTAGTATAACGAGGCCGCCCACGGCGACGAGGTATAGCCCGAGCACGAAAGCCACCGCGTACAGCCCGAGCGCCGCCAGGAGCACCGAGCGGGCCCGCAGCTTGCCCCCGACGATGGAGCCGGATTTGCCGACCGAGTCAACCGTATCCAGGCCGCGCTCCGCATCGTAGTACTCGTTGAACATATTGGTCGCGGCCTGTATCAGGAGGCTCGCCGCGAGCATCGCCACGAACGGCCCGGCGCTAAAGCCGCCGTCCCGCAGCGCGAGCGCCGTCCCGAAGAGAACCGGCACCGCCGCCGCCGTCAGGGTGACCGGACGTGCGAGCCTTACCCACTCGCCGGGGGTCGCGCTCACGCCGGCCTCCGCGCGGTGGTCGCCGGCTTCTCTATTGGCGGGGTTAACGGAGTCACGCGCAACATCTTACAGGCTCCGCGCCGCCGCGCTGTTAGCATCCACCCGGTGTACAGTCCAAAGCAGAAACCCCCCCGCCGCACTCTTATCCTCGTTCTGGGCCTGATCCTGATGCTTTCGGCGGGATGCTCGGCCGCGGGCGGCGGCTTCCTGGAGCCCGAGCCTCGAAAGGCCGTGTTCCCGCTCCCGGAGCAGTACACGGGCGGGTACACGGACGACTGGGGCGCCACCAGGCCGCAGGGCGGCCACGAGGGCACGGACATATTCGCCCCGAGGGGTACGCCGGTGCGCTCGATCACGGCGAGCACGGTGGTGGATGGCGAGGAGTCCAGTGAAGCGGGCTGGAACACACTCGGCGGCTACACGGTGAACGTCCGGGCCGCCAACGACGTTGGACCCGTCGAGCGCGGCGATCTCTTCTACTATGCGCACCTGAGACGGTCCACCGCCCTAGAGCCGGGCGACGAGGTGGAGGCCGGAGACAAACTGGGCGAGGTCGGCTCCACCGGCGGAGGTCCACCCGGCACCCGCGAGGCCGGGCCGCCGCACCTGCACCTGGGCTGGTACACCGCATCCGAGCCGGACCAGCAGGCCGAGAGCGGAGCCCGGAACCCGTACCCGCTGCTCGAACGTCTCAGGCTAAACGGCGGCTCTTTCACCGTACAGCCCGAAGGTCCGTTTTCATAACCTAGGCTACGTCTCGTTCGGGAGCACCTTGCCGGGGTTGAGGATTCCGTCCGGATCCAGGAGGCGCTTTATGCCGCGCATCAGGGGGATGCTGTCGCCGTGCTCCTTCTCCAGGGAGCGGCGCTTGCCGGAGCCGATGCCGTGCTCTCCGGTGCAAGTGCCGCCCCGGGCGAGGGCGTAGTCCACTATCTCGGCGTTCACGCGGGAGGCGCGATCCACGTCTCCGGGGTCGGAGGCGTCCATCGGGAAGATCGCATGATAGTTGCCGTCGCCGACGTGGCCCAGGATCGCGCCCTCGAACCCGGCCTCGGAGATGGTCCGCCGGGCCGCTCCGAGGGCTCCGGGAAGATCCGAGATGGGCACGCACACGTCGGTGGAGATCGTGGCCTTCCCGGGGTTCAGGGCCCGGACGGCGAGCCCGGCCTTGTGCCGCGCCTCCCACAGCGTCTCGCGGGCTGCGGGGTCTTGCTCGTGCTCGAAGGAGTCGCAGCCCCCGGAGCGGGCGATCTCCCGTGCCCTGCCGGTGTCGGCCTCGACGGCGGCCTCGTCGCCGCTAAACTCCAGGAACAGCGTCGGGGACTCCGGGTAAGCGGTGCCAGAGTAGGCGTTTACAGCCGCCACCGTGCGCTCGTCCACCAGCTCCACGCGGCCGACGAGCATGCCGGAGCGGATCATGACTATAGCCGCCTCCCCGGCCTCCTCGACGCTCCCGAAGGTTGCGCGGGCGGCGATAGCCATCTCGGGCAGGGGCTTGAGCCTGAGCGTGATCCCGGTAAACACCCCTAGCGTACCCTCCGAGCCCACGAACAGGCTCGTGAGGTCGTAGCCGGCGGAGGACTTGGCGGATAGCCCACCGGTCGTCATGAGGCTCCCGTTGGCGAGTGCGACCTCTAGCCCGAGGACCTGATCCCGCATCACCCCGTGGCGCACGGCGTTGGTTCCGCTCGCGTTCGTAGCCGCCATGCCGCCTATCGAGGCGTCCCAGCCAGGGTCCACCGGGAAGAATAGCCCGTGCGGGGCAAGCTCGCGGTTCAGGCGCTCGTGGGTAACCCCGGGCTCGACGCGCGCGATGAGGTCCTCCGGGCGCAGCTCGACAATACGGTCCATGCGAGAGGTGTCCAGGCTTATGCCGCCCCTCTCGGGCACGACGTGGCCCTCCAGGCTGCTCCCCTGACCGAAAGGCGTCACGGACACTCCGTATTCCCCCGCGAACACGAGCACGGCGGCGACCTCCTCCCGGCTCTCGGGGTAGACGACCGCCTCCGGCGGGCGCGGCGAGTGGTCCGCTACGCCGCCTCCATGACGTCCGACCTCCTCGCCGGAGGTCACGACCCGGTCCTCCGACAGGATCGCCGCAAGCTCAGAGGCGAGGCTCACGGCTGCCACCTCCCTTTACTCCGCCCGCACCGGGTTGGTCAGGGTGCCGAGGCCCTGTATCTCGACGGTCACCTCGTCGCCGTCCCCCAGAAACACCTTCGGGTCCCGCGCGGTGCCGACGCCCGCCGGGGTGCCGGTGGAGATGATGTCGCCCGGCATCAGGGTCATTCCGGTGGAAAGGAACGCTATAAGCTCTGCGACGGGGAAGATCATGTCCGAGGTGTTGCCGTCCTGCATGGTCTCGCCGTTCAGCACGCAGCGCACGGACAGAGCCTGCGGGTCCGGCACCTCGTCGGCGGTGGCGATGTACGGACCGATGGGGAAGAAGGTGTCTATGGACTTCGAGCGGGTCCACTGTCCGCCCTCGGAGAACTGCAGGTCGCGGGTCGAGACGTCGTTGCAGGCGATGTAGCCGAAGACGTGATCCAGGGCCTCCCCGGCCGAGACGTTGCGCGCCGGACGCCCGATAACCACGCCGAGCTCGGCCTCGTAGTCGGCCTGCTCCGTGATCGGGGGTATGCTTATGGCCTCGCCGGGCGCGGCGATGGTGTTGGCGTACTTGGCGAAGAGTATGGGCTTCTCGGGTAGCTCGGCCCCGGTCTCCTCGGCGTGGTCGCGGTAGTTGAGGCCGATGCCCAGGATCTTCTGCGGCCCCCGCGTCGCACCACCGAGTGGCGCGTGGAGCTCGACCTCGGCCATCGCCAGCGACTCGTCCTCGTCGGGCCTGTCCTCCGGATCGCGGCCGTGCTCTATGAACTCCAGCATGCTAATGCCAGGCTCCGCCATCTGCCGCACCCGGCCATCCTCGAGATAACCGATCGTCGGCTCTTCTCCGGGCCGTGAGTAAGTTACGAGCTTCAAAGGTTCCTCCCCGCTTCTATCAACTGTATTACCCTGTTTACGGGAGGCATCTTAGCAGCAGTGACCGACTCCGCGCCGGTAAGAAACGTCTATGGCTGGAGGCGCGTGATCTCCCAGCCGCCTGAATCGTCTGGCGTATACAGCAGCCTGTCGTGCAGGCGGCTCTCGCGGCCCTGCCAGAACTCCACTCTCTGTGGCGCGAGCCGGTAGCCGCCCCAGCCTGCGGGACGTGGGACCTCGCGTCCCGCATATCTTTCCTCTAGCTCTCGCTGGCGCCGTTCCAGCGCGGCGCGGCTGTCTATGGGGCGGCTCTGCTCGGAGACGTGGGCTCCTATACGGCTGCCCCACGGGCGGCTCGCGAAGTAGGCGTCGGACTCCTCGGCGAGTAGCCGACTTACCTCGCCTTCGACGCGCACCTGACGCTCGAGCTTGCCCCAGTAGAAGACTAGCGCGGCGCGCGGGTTCTCTTCCAGCTCGGCGGCCTTGCGCCCGGTGTAGCTGGTGTAGAAGACGAAACCGTGCTCGTCGTAGCCCTTTAGCAGCACGATGCGGGCGGAGGGCGCGCCCGAGGAGTCGGCGGTGGCGAGGGTCATGGCATTTGGCTCGTGCAGGCCCGCTTCGAGCGCCGCTTCGAACCAGCGCCGGAACTGCTCCACCGGGTCGGGTTGGGCTTCGTTTTCGGAGAGGCCGGTCCGGGTGTACTCGCGGCGCAGGCGGGCTACGGAATCCTCCACGCTACCAGCCGGTCGTGCCGGGCGCGCCCTTGAACGGGCCTACGATGTCCGAGGAGATCCAACCCCCGTAGAAATCCCCCTCCTGGGCCTCGACCTTCTCGCCGTCCACCCAGCAGTTGTCCATGAGCGACGGGTAGAAAGCGACGTAGTCCTTTATCTCCCTGAACTCCGGGGTCGGGTCCGGGTAGGCGAAGGCGGCCCGGTCGGCCTCCTTCTCGTCGGTAACGAGCCGGTAGTAGCGCGCCGCCCCCTTCCACTCGCACATCGAGGCACCCGCCTTCGGCTGCAGGTGCTCCATCCTCACGTCCTCGGGCGGGAAGTAGTACACCGGCGGGTGGCTCGTCTCCAGCACCCGCTTGGGACGGCTCGTGTACGCCACGGTCACGTCGCCGAAGACCACCTTCACCCGCTTATCCACGCTCTCGATGCGCGGCGGGCGCGGATAGTCCCACACGGACTCCTGACCCGGTCCCGGCTCCACGCGGCTCTCACTCACTCCGCAAACCTCCCGTTTCGTGGTACTCGTGGTAAGGATCTCACCCCAAGATTATATGAGACAGCGGGTGTGCGACCGTGATAAAGAACCTGAAAGACCCAAGAGGTCGAAGAAGACTAACGTCCCGGCGGGAGCACGGCCTCCGCCTCTATCTCGACCAGCATCTCGGGCGAGAGGAGCCGGCGCACCTCGACGATGGTCGAGGCGGGCCGTATCTCCTCGAAGAACTCGCGGTGCGCCCGGCCGACCTTCTCCCCGTCGCCCATGTCCGTGACGTAGATGCGGGTACGGACCACGTCCTCCATCTCCGCCTCCGCCGCCCGCAGCGCGACCCGGATGTTCCTCAGGGCCTGTACCGTCTGGGCGTAGGCGTCCCCGACACCGATTATGCCGCCGGAGCCGTCCGTGGCGGTGGTCCCGGAGACGTGGACGGAGCGGTCGGCCCTAACGGCGCGCGAGTAGCCGAACTCGGACTCCCAGGGCGTCCCGCTGGTGATGTTGTCGCGCCTCACGCCTACAGGATACCCTGGTTACGATCCAGAAGAAACGCCGGGCGCCTCGCAAAGGAGGACCCGGCGCCGTGAGCTGAGCGGCTCTGTGCTCGGCCCGGCCGCTACTCGATGAAGCCCTGCTCCGTCAGCCAGTCCTCGGCGACGTCCTCCGGGTCCTCACCGTCGACGTCCACGCGGGCGTTGAGCTCCTGCATGGTCTTCAGCGTGATCTCCTCGGATATCGGCTCGAAGAGGTCGGAGAGCGCCTTGTTCTCCTGATACACCTCTTCGCGGACGTTGATCGTCGGGTTGTAGAGCGGGAAGAAGCCCTCGTCGTCCTCGAGTGGCTTGAGGTTGAGCGCGGCGACGCGGCCGTCGGAGGTAAAGACCTCGCCGAAGTTGCACGGGTCACCCTCGTCAGCGCGATCGTAGATCACACCCTCCTGGAAACGGGAGATATTGCCCTTGGGGAACTCGTAGCCGTACTCTTTCTCCATACCGGGCAGGCCGTCGTCGCGGGCTGCGAACTCGCTGTCTACGCAGACCGTGGCCTTGTCCGGGTTCTCCTCGATGAGCTGGCCTATGTCGGAGAGCTTCTCCATCTGTGCCAGGTCCTCGTCGTACTGGTCGCTGTCCTCGTTATAGACCTCCTGGCGCACGGCGAGGGCGTAGGTGTTGTTCATCGGGGCCGGCGGCTCCAGCAGCCGGATGTCGTTCTCCTGTAACTCGGTCTCTTGGACCGTGTCGAAGAGCTTCTGTGAGTCGTCGGGCGGGTCGGTGTTGCCGAGGTGGGTGATGTAGTTGGTGCCCGTGTACTCCCAGTACATGTCGATGTCGCCGTTTACGAGCGCGCTGCGGGCCGCGTTGGTGCTGGCGAGCCCGACCTGGTCGGTTACGCTAGCGCCGGTCGACTCCAGCGACTTGACGGCGATGTAGCCCAGGATCAACTGCTCCGTGAAGTCCTTGGAGCCCACGGTGAGATCCGCCCCCGAAAGGTCCACGTCCGAGATGGGACCGGAAGCCGAGGACCCGCCGCCGACCACGCCGCCGCAGCCCGCGAGCACGAGCGAGGCAACCAGCGCCAGCGCCAGGGTTTTTACGGTTAGCTTCTTTCTCTTGAACACTAATCTCCTCCTATGTTTTTGTTTACACGATTAGCGGGTATACGGTAGCCAGAATTTTTGCGTGTCCCCGTCTACGGCGTCCGGGCGCTACCTCATCACAGGCCCTTTGGCTTGAGGATGTCCTCCGCTATTCCGGCTATGTAGTCTATGCCGAGCGCGAGCACGGCGGTTAGCAGGGCGCCGGTAATGAGGATCGAGTCCCGGCTGAGCGAGAGGCCCGTGTCTATCATGTCGCCCATGCCGCCCGCGTTGATAAAGGTCGCCAGCGTCGCCGTGCCGACCGCCAGGATGAGCGCCGTCCTGATGCCGGCGAGCATGATCGGGATCGCCAGCGGCAGCTCTATCTTGAACAGCACCGCGGTCTTTGTCATGCCCATGCCGCGGCCGGCCTCTATCACCGAGCTGTCTACCTGCTGGATGCCGACCATCGTGTTCCTGAGGACCGGCAAGAGGGTGTAGATCACGAGCGCGACTATCGCCCAGAACGTCCCGAAGCCGAGGAGTATGGCGAAGATCACCAGGAGCCCTATGGACGGTATCGCCTGCCCGATGCCCGCTACGGCGACTATTATCGGGGTCGCCGCCTTGAGCGCCGGCCGGGTCAGGAGCACCCCGGTGGGGACGGCCAGAGCGACGACCACGACCGTCGTGATCGCGGATATCACCAGGTGCTGGCGCATGAGCGTCAGTATGGTGTCCGCGTTAATCGTGCGCTCCTCGATGGAGTCGAGGCTCAGGGTGCCCACCCACAGATAGTTCGCCACGCAGACGGCCACGAGTATCAGGGGCAACGTGGCGTAGCGCAGGACCTTCCTGGCCCCGCCCCCGGAGCGGGAAGGTCCTTTCTGCTCGGTAGCCTCCGGCCGCCCTTCCGAGGCCTCTTCCTCCCTTACCTCCTCAGCCTTCTGGTCCTTGAGGTCGGTCATCGGCGGGCTCTTTCGGTTCGTGCCCGCGCGCCGGGCCCTGCGGGCCCCGTACCACTCACGAGGTCACCTGTTGGTCGGCGGCCTGGCCGGAGGGGCTCTGGTCCACCGCGCCCTGCTGGCCGGGACGCATCTCGCCTATGGCTTCGAGAACGGTGTCGAAGTCCACGACGCCCGTATAGGCGCCGTCGTCGTCAACGACCACCGCAGAGCCCTTGTAGGAGGTGATCATGGCGTCCAGCGTGTCGTAGAGGTTGGCGTCGTCCTTGACGATTGCGACCGCCGGACGGCCCATCTCGGAGAGATCTCTCCCGTCGTTCTTGAGGTCCTCGGCGGGGATCCAACGCTGCGGCCGCTTCTCCTCGTCCAGCATCAGCGCGTACTCCCGGCCGGAGTCCTGTATGGTCCTCAGCGCCTCCTCGCCGCCCGTCGAGGGCCCGATCACGGGCCAGTCGGTCGGCTCGATGTCCTTTACGGTGCTCAACGAGAGCCGCTTGATGGTCGCCCCGCTCCCGATAAAGTCCTCGACGAAATCATCCGCGGGGTCCGTGAGTATGACCTCGGGGGTATCGTACTGGGCTATTAACGCGCCCTCCTTGAGGATCACGATGCGGTCGCCCATCTTTATGGCCTCGTCTATGTCGTGGGTGACGAAGACGATGGTCTTCTTCAGGGTCTCCTGGAGCCGGAGGAACTCGTCCTGCAGCCGCTCGCGGGTGATCGGGTCTATCGCGCCAAACGGCTCGTCCATGAGCATCACCGGCGGATCGGCCGCCATCGAGCGCGCCACGCCGACGCGCTGCATCTGGCCGCCGGAAAGCTCCTTGGGGTAGCGGCCCTTGAAACGCTTGGGGTCTATGCCGACCATCTCCAGGAGCTCGTCGGTGCGCTCGGAGATGCGCTGCTTGTCCCAGCCGAGCATCTTGGGGACCGTTGCGATGTTGTCTGCGATGGTCATGTGCGGGAAGAGCCCGATCTGCTGTATCACGTAGCCGATGCGGCGCCGGAGCTGGTCCGCGTCCTGGTCGGTGACATCCTCGCCCATTAGGAATATCCTGCCGCCAGTGGGCTCGATGATGCGGTTGATCATCTTCATCGTCGTCGTCTTGCCGCACCCGCTCGGGCCGACGAAGACAACAATCTCACCCTCCTGTACGTCCAGCGACAGCTCGTGTACCGCTGGCTCGTCAGATCCGGGAAAGGTTTTCGTAATATTGTCCAGCCGGATCATGGCCTCCCCGGACCGACCGTCGGACCCGCCGGCCCCGTCGTTCATACCGGACGCCTCCGAGGCCTCCGAGGCCCCGGTTGGTCCGCCATTACCCTCTTCTTCTTTGTATTGGCTCTTGTATTGGCTCATCTCACTCCTCTAGAAGTCGCCAGCCTGCCCGCAATTCCCAGCACGCCGTCGAATATGATCGCGAGCACCACAATACCCAGGGTGCCGGTGAGAACCTGATTGAGGGCGTTCGCCCCGCCGACCCGGGAGAGCCCGGAAAAGATGTAGTCTCCGAGACCGGGACCGCCCACCACGGCGGCGATTGCCGCAATGCCCATGAGTATGAGCGCCGAGGTCCTCACGCCGGCCACTATCACCGGCCACGCCAGCGGCAGCTCTATTCGCAGGAGCGTCTGGACGCCGCTCATGCCCATGCCCTGGGCCGACTCCACGACCGCCGGGTCCACGCTCCTGAGCCCCGTGATCGTGTTGCGCAGGATGGCGAGTATCCCGTACAGCCACAACGCGATGAAAGCCGGGGTGAAGCCGAGCCCGAACCCGGCCGCGAGCGCCAGCGCGAAAAGCGCGAAGGAAGGTATCGTCAGTATCGTCGAAGCTACCGCCAGCACCACTTCGGCGGCGAACTCCCGGCGATACGTGAGCAACCCGAGAACTATCCCGGTAAGCGTCGCGGCGATCAGCGACACGAGCACCAGTTGGGCGTGCCCGATGGTCGTCTCCAGGAGATCCTCCCAGTCGTCAGCAAGAAACTCGAGAAATCCCACTATCCACCGCCCCTCTGGTCACGCTCGTGCATCCGTATGCCTCTCTCCGTCTCGCTCTTGACATCGTATTCTTCACACCGCTCGTGCCGGTAAGCCCTTCTAACCCGAAAGCGTAAAAACACACTCCAGCGAGCATTATAACCAATTCCGTATGTGTCGGCATGTTTGCGGATAGCTTGATGTTACAAACGTGTCTTTGACGTGTGTCATTCTATTGCATTTCTTGTCCTGATCCTTGCCCCGAGTTTGTCGGCGGGCCGGGTGAGGGGCCCAGAGCTGCCCCGGACGAGCCTCACGGCGGCGTCACTATGGTCGTACGGCTCGTGGCGGAGCGTTCCGGGAGACCGAGAGCCCATATGACGCCTCTTACGGCACCGGGTGGCCGGGGCTGGGAGAACCTTAAAAGAACCTTAAAACAGGGATTTTTCTCGTTCCGGGTTATCCTTTGCCGGTACCGGACGGGCCTCTGGGTGCCGGGAGAGAATCCCGGTTTGCACGGCGGTAGGTTTGACATATCCTCAATACGGGATAAACATATATACAGTATGCTAACGATACCGAGCCCGGCCGGAGACTTTCTGGAAGCTCTGGAAGGCTCCCCTCCGCTGCCGGGTGACACGGTCTCGTGTGTCGCGCCCCGGACCCCCAATGAGCAGAGTGATAGCGAGAGCCTCGGGTGCGGCGGCAAGACGAGCGAGGTCGAGGCTCGGGCGGATATTACAGGCAGCTACGAGTTACGGACACATACACTAACCGGCAGTAGCCGGAAGGGAGACGAAGGTAGACCGTGTGCGGAATAGTGGCCCAGTACGGCGGGTACGACGAGGCCTACAGGGAGTCGGCGCTGAGGATGCTGCGCCGAGTAGTCCACCGGGGCCCGGACAACGAGGGCGAGGTGCGGGTCGGTGGTAGCTGGCTCGGGCACCGCAGGCTCTCCATAGTAGACGTCGAAGGCGGCGAGCAGCCGCTGGTAGGCGAGCGGGGAGACCTGTACCTCGTCGGGAACGGTGAGATCTACAACCACGACGAGGTGCGCAGGTCCATCCCCGGCGCGAGTTACTCCACCCGCTCGGACAACGAGGTCGCCCTGCAGCTCGTGGACAAGCTGGGGCCGGGTGAGATCCACCGCCTCAAGGGCATGTTCGCGTTCGTCGTGGCCGGTGAGGACGGCCGCTTCGTGGCGGCCCGCGACCCCGTCGGCATAAAGCCGCTGTTCTGGGCGAAGAAGAACGGCACCGCCGTATTCGCCTCCGAGCTGCGCGCCTTCGACCCCGAGTGGCAGTCCGAGGTAGAGGTGTTTCCCCCCGGATACTACTGGACCCCGGAGAAGGGGCTGGTCCGGTTCGCCGCCCCCGTCCCCCACGACGTCCGCGAGCTGGAGAAGCTCGACGCCCCCACCGAGCCCGGCGCGGAGATACCGGATCACGTCCTCACCGCCGTGCGCGAGCGCCTCGTGAAGACCGTGGAGCGCCAGATGATGGGCGACGTGCCCGTAGGAGTCTTCCTCTCCGGCGGGCTGGATTCAAGCCTCGTCGCCGCTATCGCCGCCAAGTGGTGCCGCGAGCGCGGCACGCGCCTGAAGACCTTCGCCGTCGGCCTCGCGGACTCGCCGGACCTGCTGGCCGCCCGCACCGTCGCCGAGCACCTGGACACCGAGCACCACGAGAGCATCTACACCGCAGAGGAGGCGATGGAGGCTCTGCCAGAGGTGGTGAGATCCATCGAGTCATTCGACCCGGCTCTCGTGCGGAGTGCGGTGCCGAACTACATCCTCGCCGGGTTCACGGCGCGGTACGTAAAGGTCGTGCTTACCGGCGAGGGGGCGGATGAGATCTTCGCGGGCTACGAGTACCTCGACGACTTCTTCAGCGACGAGGAGGCCCTGCACGAGGAGCTGGTGCGCACCGTGGAAGGCCTGCACAACCTGAACCTCCAGCGTTGTGACCGGGTCACGATGGCGCACAGCCTCGAAGCCCGCGTTCCGTTCCTGGAGCTGGACATGATCTCTTTGGGCCTCTCCCTGCCCGCCGCGCTGAAGATACCGACCGAGGACAGGGGCGAGAAGTACCTGCTCCGCAAGGCGTTCGACGGCTGGCTGCCGGACGAGTTCCTGTGGCGCAAGAAGGCCCAGTTCGGCGACGGATCGGGCGCAACAGATGCTCTACAGGAGCGCATGGAGGCAACCGTCACCGACGAGGAGTTCGAGCGCCTCAAGGACGAGGTTGACCCGCCGCTGCGCACCAAAGAAGAGGCCGCCTACTACCGCATCTTCAACGACCATCTCGGCGACATAAACCCCGAGGACACCATAGGCCGCTTCGCCACCGCGTAGCACCCGGACCTCGTAAAACCAGCGGCCCTCTACCGGTATCTTCCGGCAGAGGGCCGTGGTGTGTCTAGCGGTAGGGTGGGGTGCTAGGGTAAATCGACATTTGAGATAGCATCACTTCACTCGCGGACAAGAGACCGAGTGAGGTAGAGATGCCTAAACGCTACGAGCTTACAGACAAGCAATGGCACCAGATAGAGGATCTGCTACCAGG
>NZ_LEKH01000016.1 GCF_001029505.1 Rubrobacter aplysinae
ACCAAGAAGACTCTAGTAGAGGCGATGGGCGCAGCGCTATCCGCAATTACTGCTGCAGAGGCCCTGGGCTTTTTCGAGCACGCAGGGTACCGGCAAACTGCGGTTCATCTACTGTGAAACGCGCTGTCAGAGGGATGAGCGCCAGAGAAATTCAAGTCCCCGTGAACGAACCTAGACCTTAGATCGTACATGCGAGTTATCTCTTTCTTGTGGCTATTTTGAGCACCAAGTAGAAGCTGACTCTTCTCCCTTACCTGCTCTTGAATTCCCGAGCTGCCTTTAGTGTATAGAGCTTCAAGGCCAACCATCGACCAGAAAAGCTCGGTGCCTTCATCTATAATGCTTGCAGGAAGTAGCAAGTGTGTGAAAGCGTTCAAAGCTCTTCCAGTTGGACCACCACCAAACCCTTCCATGAAACCTTTTTTAGTAGAGATCCAATTCCAAACTTCTAGAATGTTCAAGGCTTTTATCGGAGGCCAACCAATCGACAGGGCATATTCTGTAGCCTCCGTAAGTGATTGAGCGCTGCAAGTGGCTATGATGTCCTCTAACCCGTTTTCTGAGACCATTACTGACTTATCCAATATAATAGAGCCAACGTGGGCAATATTTGCAGCGACGATGAGCCTATGAATATAACTCGCGAAATCAGAGCCAATTGCCGAACTGTATACAACTCTCGCTTCTTCACCTTCGTATCGAGTTATTGTACCTTCGTCATCGTACATCTTCGCAAAGTCGGTGGGCACGGTCGCGTCTAGCGAGACTTCGACGATCATAGTAGGTCTAGGAGAAAGGTGAGCTGACT
The DNA here is from genome assembly GCF_001029505.1 of Rubrobacter aplysinae. NCBI lineage: Bacteria > Bacillati > Actinomycetota > Rubrobacteria > Rubrobacterales > Rubrobacteraceae > Rubrobacter > Rubrobacter aplysinae. The sequence goes on from NZ_LEKH01000016.1 coordinate 809, forward strand.
TTCTTATAGAAGTAGAAGCTGCTAAATATTCTCTGACCCGCTTCTCTTCTAAGCTAGAAGACTCTAAGGCTCTGATTTGAAGCACAGCCTCATCAGTACCATGAGAACTTAAACTAAGCTCACCGGATAAACTGCACAAGTCTTCTACGGCCGCGTGAAATTTGTTGGCCTCATTACCTCTGCTCCTAATAGGGTACAGAAGGGATAAATAAGCAGTTAAGGTTAGATTCACGCCACTCATTCCTAGCTTCTGAATTCTGGGTTTACTTTATCAATACCGATAATTTTACTTTAGTAGTAGCCTGTGAACGGTCTCTGAGATAAGCTGAATGCCCCGGACGTTACTAGTGCCGGGGAGGGGATAGGAAAATCGGGAGAGGAGGTCCCTATGGCCGTCGAGCCGGAGACTATTCGCAACGTGTGCCTGATCGGACACCGGGGCAGTGGTAAGACCATGCTCGGGGAGGAGATGATAGCCCTGTGCGCCGGAAGGGGCCCCGGCGAGAGGGTGTCGGGGGGCATCCTCGATAACGCCGAGGAGGAGGCCGAGCGCGGTATGACCCTCGGCATGGGGATAGCGAGCCTGGAGTGGAAAGGGCGTCAGATCAACCTCCTCGACACTCCCGGTGACGGCGGGTTCATCGGGGACGCATTCGTCGCCCATCGGGTAGCCGATTGCGCGGTGCTCGTCGTCCACGCCCAGGACCCGGTCCAGGTCGTCACGGAAAGGGTGTGGCGTAGGGGCGAGAAGGAGGGCATCCCGCACGTGGTCGTCGTGAACCACCTCGACCGCGAGCGGGCCGACTTCGGGGCCGTGGTCGAGCAGCTCCGGGAGAGGTTCGGTCAGGAGATCGTGCCGCTCAACCTGCCTATCGGGCAGGGTGAGGATCTCAAGGGCATCTACGGCCTGCTCAGTGGCCTCGCCTTCGTGGATGGAGGCCAGACCTCAGAGATACCGTCCGGCATGGAGGCGGAGGTGGACGAGGCCAAGGTCCGGCTCTTCGAGGCCATCGCCGAGAGCGACGACACGCTGCTGGAGAAGTACCTGGCCGACGAGGAGTTCACCACCGAGGAGGCGTTCGATGCCATAAAGAAGGGCATTGCCGACGGCCTCATAATCCCGGTGGTGGCAGCGAGCGCGGAGCGCGGCATCGGGGTGGATAGGCTCCTGGACGTGATCGCGGGCAGCGCTCCCTCGCCGGTGGACCGCTCGCGCTGGATCTCGACGGAGGGTGACGAGGCCCTCTGCGACACCGAAGCCCCTTTTAGCGCCTACGCCTTCAAGACCTACGTGGATCCGTTCGCCGGGCGCATAACGGCGCTCAGGGTGGTGAGTGGCCGATGCCGCTCGGACGAGGCGCTCGTGAACCCCCGCACCGGCACCGCCGAGCGGCTCGGCGGCGTGTCACACCTGTACGGTAAGGAGCGAGTCTCCACGGACGAAGCCGTGGCCGGGGACATAATCGCCGTAGCCAAGCTGCGCGACGTACAGACCTTCGACACCCTGTGCCGCGCCGACCGGACCGTGGTCTATCCGCCGGTCGAGCTGCCCGAGCCCACGGCGGCCTGCGCGGTCTCCGCCGAGAGCCGGGGCGAGGAGGAGAAGGTCTTCGAGGCGCTGCGTCGGGTGGCCGACGAGGACCCGTCGCTGGCGCTCACACGCTCGGAGTCCACGGGCGAGGATCTGTTGCGGGGTCTCGCGCCGCTGCACCTGGAGTTCGCGCTCGAACGGGCGCGGCGGCGCTACGGGGCTGGGATCGAGGCCCACGCCCCGAAGGTGCCGTTCGAGGAGACGATCACGCGCTCCTCAAGCGCACAGGGACGCTACAAAAAGCAGTCCGGCGGGCGGGGCCAGTTCGGAGACTGTCACATCGAGGTCTCGCCGCTGGAGCGCGGCGCGGGCTTCGAGTTCGTGGACGAGATCGTGGGCGGAGCCATCCCCCGCCAGTACATCCCGGCGGTCGAGAAGGGCATCCTCGAGGCGATGGCCGAGGGTGTCGTGGCCGGGTATCCGGTGGTGGACGTTCGCGTCCGGCTCTACGACGGCGGCTTCCACTCGGTGGACTCCTCGGAGATGGCCTTCAAGGTGGCGGGCTCGATGGCTTTCAAGAACGCGGTGGCGGACGCCGGTCCGGTACTGCTGGAGCCGTTCCAGATGGTAGAGGTGCTCTCACCCACGGAGCTCGTCGGAGACGTTATGGGGGACCTCTCGGGCAGACGCGGCCGTCCGCTCGGCATCGAGCAGCGCGGCGAGCGCCAGGTGGTGCGCGCCGAGGTGCCGCAGGCCTCCCTGCGCGATTACGCCCGCGAGCTACGCGCGATAACCGGCGGCAAGGCGAACTTCCACGTCGAGCCCGCCCACTACGAGGAGGTCCCCGAGAACCTGGTCGAGAAGGTGCTCGCCGTAAATGCCGAGGCCGAGAAGGAGAAAGTGGGGTAGGAGCGGCTCGGAACGTCGACAGTACACCAAGAACGTGTAACGAGTAGCCGCGGCGCCGGTTTGAGGAGGGGTAAACGGAGATCTTGCGTACCCGCGCAGTGAAAGGGAGACGCTATGAAGGCAATCGCCCGGGATACCTACGGCTCGACCGAGGCCCTTGAGCTCAGGGAGGTTGACGAGCCCGAGATCTCGGACGACGAGGTGCTGGTAGGCGTTAGCGCGGCCGGCGTGGGCCGGGAGGTCTGGCATCTCATGACGGGTCTGCCGTATCCCGTGCGCCTCGCGGGGTACGGGCTGCGCGCGCCCAAGGAGCCCGTTATCGGCTCGGACGTGGCCGGCGTCGTGCAGGCGGTCGGAAATGGCGTGAGCAGGTTTCAGGCCGGAGACGAGGTGTTCGGCATCGCCACGGGCTCGTACGCCGAGTATGCGCGTGCCTCAGAGAAGAAGCTCGCGTCCAAGCCGGAAAACCTCACCTTCGATCAGGCGGCGGTGATCGCCATCTCCGGATTGACCGCCTTGCAGGGCCTGCGGGACCACGGACGGGTAGAGCCGGGGCAGGAGGTGCTCGTCATCGGCGCATCGGGCGGTGTGGGCACCTTCGCCGTGCAGATAGCCAAGGCTTTCGGCGCGCGGGTCACCGGCGTGTGCGGCGCCACGAAGGCCGAGATGGTGAGATCCATCGGTTCGGATCACGTCCTCGACTACACTCGGGAGGACTTCGCCGAATTTGCCGGAGGGGAGCGACGCTACGACGTGATCCTGGACATCGGCGGGAACTCTTCGCTTTCGCACCTCCGGCATGCCCTCGCCTCCCGGGGGATCCTCGTCATCGTCGGCGGCGAGAACGGTGGACGGTGGCTCGGGGGTACGGATCGCCAGCTCCGGGCGCTCGCGTTGTCGCCGTTCGTGAGTCAGAAGCTCGGCACGTTTATCTCCTCGGAGAACCACGAGGATATGATCGCCTTGAAGGAACTTATCGAGTCTGGGAAGGTCACGCCGGTCGTAGATCGAGCCTACCCGCTCGCCGAGTCACCCAAGGCCATCCGGTACCTCCTGGAGGGACACGCCAGGGGAAAGGTCGTCATCACCGTGTGAGGCGCAGGAGGCCCGGCGAGCGGGCTCGGGGGCTTCACTCCTAAAGGCTGACCGCTAAGAGCTACCCGACCCGCTGTACCTCGGCCATCGGCGGGCGCTCGACGAGCTCCTCGACGTACTCCATTAGCTCCAGCCCGTCTGGCGTTGCTACGGCGTGGCGGTAGTCGGAGAACTGGAACAGGGTGTCCGGGAGGCTGGCGTCCCGGATCTGGTGCAGCCTGCCGTCCTCGCGCAGCCGCCGGGCGACGGCGCGCAGCACCGAGTACGACATGCGAGAGAGGTCGCGGAGCGGCTGGTGGCGGTTCTGGCGCTCGCCGAGGTCTACCTGGGCCATCGCGTCCAGCCCGACCTTGCCCATCACGTCTATCATGATCCCGGTCTCCACCGCGTAGCCGGTCAGAAACGGTATGGACAGGAGAAGCTCCCGGTCCGCGGCGAACTCTCCGGCCAGCGGCTGTACGAAGCCGGTCAGTTCGGGGTAGAAGAGGTTGAACAGCGGCTTGGTGGAGAGCTCCGTTACCCGGCCGCCGCCGTCGGGCTCTACGTTCTCGCCGGACCTGAACGGGCGGCGGTAGGCGGCCTTCACGTACCGGACCTCCGGTACGGTCAGTATCGGGCCGAGGGTGCCCGAGATGAACTCGGGCTTGAAGTCCCTGGTGTCGGCGTCGGCGAACATCACGATGTCCCCGGTCGCCACCGCCAAGGAGCGCCACATGGCATCGCCTTTACCGTGGGCACCGCCGTAGGACGGCATCAGATCGCTCTCCGAGTAGACCTCCGCCCCGTGTTCCGCGGCTACCTCCGCGCTCCCGTCCTCGGAGTCCGCGTCCACGGCGACGATCTGGTCAACCAGTGTCGTCCGCTCGTTTACGCCTCGTATCTCGTCTACTATCCCGCCGACCGTCTCGGCGACCTCGTGACACGGCAGCACCAAGCTGACCGTGAGGCCGAGATCCCGCTTCCGACGCCCCAGCTCCGTGGGGTCCGGGAACTGCGAGTGCTCGTATGAACGGCGGCTGAACCACTCTGCGGCGCTGTCTGGTCTCACGATGCTACCTCCTGCTAATACTGATTATAAGGGTTGGGGCGAGTTAGAGGTTACCCTTCTACCCGAAATTTTATACACGCTTTATACATGCGGCGTTTATCCTGTACTGTTCTGTTTTGATCCATCCTGCCCCGTAGTGCTTTGGCCCCACGGGTCCGGTTAACGCGGGAACGCTGGTCCGGTGATCGTAATGGTAAACTAGGCAATCCCGAGCGACGGCGCTACACGGCGTGCGTCTTCGGGCTTTGTGATGTCTAACCCAAAGAGCAATAGTAGATGCAAAAGATGCGAATCGTACTTACCAATGACGATGGGATAGAGGCTCCCGGTATCGCCGCCGCCCGGCGTGCCCTGGAGCGGTCCGAGGCGGTCTCCGAGGTGCTGGTGGTGGCCCCGGACCGCAACCGCTCCGGCGTCGGGCGCAGCATCACCTTCGACGAGCGGCTGCGCCTCAAAGAGCATCCGATGGCCGACGGGGTGACCGGGTACGCCTGCAGCGGCACGCCGGTGGACTGCGTGCGGCTGGTATCGCTCGGGCTGATGGACTTCGAGCCGGATCTCGTGTTCTCCGGGATCAACCACGGCGAGAACCTCGGCGACGACATAACCTACTCGGGCACGGTCGCCGGGGCCTTTGAGGGGATCGTGATCGGGGTGCCCGGCATTGCCGTCTCGCTCTCCACAGAGCGGCCCTGGCATTCCGGTGTGGAGCCGGAGCTGCACTTCGGCCCCGTGGCGGAGTTCTCGGCGCGGCTGGCCGAGGCCGCCGTGGAGAAGCTGCCCGCCGAGCGCATCCTGAACGTCAACGCCCCGAACCTGCCGCTCTCCGAGCTCTCCGGCACCCGGATAACCCGGCTGGGCCGCAGGCTGTACAAGGACGAGCTCGTCGAGATCGCCGACAAGGACGGCAGCGTGACCTACGATATCTACAACAACCCGCCCAGGCACCACCACGAGGAGGGCACCGACCTGCTCGCCGTGGAGCAGGGTGAGATCAGTATCACCCCGGTACACCTGAACCTCACGGACTCCGACGGCATCCAGAACATCTCCGGCTGGAACCTCGGGTCGCTCCTGGAGGACCCCCAAGACGTCTCCGGCGAAGCGGAGACCGGCTGATGGGGCAGAAGCGGGAGACGCCCCTGAGCGCCGTGCTCTTCGACTTCGACGGCACGCTCGTGGACACGACAGAGCTGATCCACCAGTCCATGCGCCACGCCACCTCCGCCGTCCTGGGCCGGGACTATCCGCGCGAGAGGCTCTTGAACGGGGTCGGTACGCCTCTACCGGAGCAGATGAAGGCATTCGACCCGGAGCGCGTGGACGAGTTGCTGGAGTCCTATCGAAGCCACCAGGAGGCCCACCACGACGAGCTCATAAAGGAGTTTCCCGGGGTGGAGAAGGCGCTCTCCCGGCTCCAGGAGGCCGGACTGGATCTCGGGGTGGTCACCTCCAAGCGCCGGGCGTCCGTGGACCAGGCGCTAGAGACCTTTCCCGGGCTCGGGCGGGTCGTGGACCGCTTCGTGACGATGGAGGACACTACCGAGCACAAGCCCCGCCCCGAGCCGCTCCTGCGGGGCCTCCAGATGCTGGGCGCCACCCGCGAGGAAGCCGTCTACGTCGGGGACGCCCCCTACGACGTCGCGGCCGCGAAGGCCGCCGGCCTCGTTAGCGTCGCGGTTAGCTGGGGAGCATTCCCCCACGAGAGCCTCCGGGAGGCAGGGCCGGATCACCTCTCCGAGGACATAGGAGGCGTGGTGGACACGCTGCTCCGGCTCGCCGGCCAGAGCCAGACTACCTGAGACTAACTGACCGCCCCTACCTGACCCGGCCCGACCCGCCGGGCTCTCTGGAAGGGCCGACGAAGAGCCGAGTCGAGGCTATTCTGGGGGCGACCGCCGCCGCTAGCACGGTCGCGAACACGACCTTTACCGCGTCGAAGACCACGAAAGGCGCGACCCCGGCCGCGAAGGCTGCGCCGGGGGAGAGCCCCGCCTGCACCGCGAGCCAGCTCGCGCCGACCCCGTAGATAATCGCGAGCGCGGCTACACCCGCGCCGACGCCCCAGGCTATCGCCGCCGGCCGCCGCGATCCCGCGAGAGCCGGGGCCACGAGCCCGGCAACAGCCACCGCCAGCGGGTACGACAAAAGGTAGCCGCCAGTAGGCCCCAGCAAGTGGCCGAGCCCAGACCCAAAATTGGAGAACACCGGGACCCCGACCGCCCCGATGAGCAGGTACACCAGCATCGCCATCGCCCCGTAGCGGGGGCCCAGCAGGTAACCTGCAAGCATCACCGCCAGCACCTGCAGGGTAAACGGGACCGGAGGTATCGGGACGGCTATCTGGGTCATCACCGCCGTGAGCGCCGTCATCAGTGCTATACGAACCATCGCCGCCGGTCTCAAGATCCCGCCTCCCCCTCTAAGCTACTCACGACGCTACACACAACGCGTGGATCATAGCCGAACGTGCGTGTTTTGCAGAGCCCCCGCCGCACGCCGGGCTACGTGGTTCTACGTGGTTCTACGTGGTTTGCAGGCGTCCCACGGCCTCGGTCAGGGCTTCGAGCTCCTCTCCGGTGTTGAAGAGGTGGGTGCTCGCGCGGACGTACGGGTGGGGCTCGGGTATGAAGCGGACGACGAGCCGCTCCTCCAGCAGCCTGTCCGCGACCTCCTTGGACCCGACCCCGGACACCGTGAAGCTAACGAGCCCGGAGTGGACGGGCCTCGGGGAGACGATCTCGACTCCCGGCAGCTCATCGAGCATGTCCATCAGGAGCTCAGCCCGGCTCCGGATGCCGTCGGGCCCGGCGTCGCCGCGACGTATCGCGTCCTCCGCGGCCTGGGCGAAGCCGCCCGCGAGGGCGGGGCTCGTGGTCGAGGCCTCGAAGCGGCGGGCCCCGGGGTGCTGGCTGTAGCTCCCCTCGTAGTCGAAGCCGTCCGCGAGCGAGGCTCCGCCGACGTTCGGGCTGCGGACCGGAGATCCGGGCCGGACGTAGAGCGTGCCCATCCCCTCGGGACCGAGCAGCCACTTGTGGCCGGTAAAGGCGTACAGGTCGGTGCCGGTGGCCGGGATGTCCACGGATATGTTTCCGACCGACTGTGCGCCGTCTACCAGGGTAAGTGCGCCCCCCTCGCGGACGATCCCGGCTATCTCCGCCAGCGGTAGCTCCTCGCCCGTGGTCCAGTCCACGTGCGAGAGCGCGACCATCCGCGTGCGCGGGGTCATGGCGGCCCGGATCTTCTCCGGCGTCACCGGCGGGTCCACGAGCTTTAGCTTCGCCCCGAAACGGGCCTCGACCTCGTGTAGCGGCGCGATGCATCCCGGATGCTCGCTGGAGACCGAGATCGCCTCGTCCCCCTCGCGCCAGTCTATGGAGAAGATGCCCAGGTTCATGCCGTGGGTCGTGTTCTGGGTCAGGGCCAGGTCCCCGGGGTCGGCGTTCACGAGCCGGGCCGCCGCCCCGCGCGCCCGGTCGTTCGCCTCGCCCTGGCGGGCGAAGAAGGCCGCGCCCTGCAGGTAGGCCTCGCCGAGGCACAGCTCGTCGGTGGCGCGCCCGGCCTCCACCACGTCCCGCGTCGGCGGGCCGGAGCCGCCGGAGTTTAGGTAGGCGTAGTCGTTGTCCGCGAGGGCCGGGATGCTCTCGCGCGGTATCGAGGCCCGCGGGTCGGCCGGCAGCTTCCGGGCGCTGTTCAGGGGATTCGAGGAGTTCGAGGGATTCAAGGGTTGTGCTCCTTACGTTCATTACGTGCGACTCCGCCAGTTGCCACGAGAATATCCCGCACCGCGGGGAGGGTCCCACGGGGAAGGAGATGCTCTCTCCGGTATAATAAACCCTCTATGTCGAGAAACGATCCGGTCCGGGTCGCGCGCGGCAGGGCCCTGCGCCGGCGTCAGAGAAACAGAGCACTGCCCCGGGTGAGGAACGTGCTCGTGGCGCTCGGCGTCGTGTCCGTGGTGGCTTCTCTGGGGGCGGTCGCGAGCTTTGGCTACGCCTACGACCGTTTCTCGGAGGAGCTGCCCGAGATAGACGACTACCAGGCCGCAGAGCTCGCCCAGACCTCCGTCGTCTACGATCGGGACGGCGAGCCGGTGGACGAGCTGCACGGCGTGCAGAACCGCTACGTGGTGCCACGAGACGAGGTCTCGCCCTACCTGCGTGACGCCGTGGTCGCCATCGAGGACAACCGCTTCTACCGGCACGAAGGCCTCGACTTCGAGGCCATAGGCCGGGCGATGGCCTCGAACCTGCGCACCCTCTCCGTGCAGGAAGGCGGCTCCACCATCACCCAGCAGCTCATAAAGAACACCTACATAGACAAAGAGCTCAGGGCGGTGCCGAGCTTCCAGCGCAAGATCAACGAGGCCGCCCTCGCCTGGCAGTACGAGGACGAACACTCCAAAAAGGAGATCCTCAACCAGTACCTGAACACGGTGTACTTCGGGAAGAACGCCTACGGCGCGGAGGCCGCCTCCCGCGCCTACTTCGACGAGTCCGCCAGCGAGCTGGAGCTCGGCGAGGCCGCGATGCTGGCCGGGATCATCAACCTCCCGAGCACCTACGACCCCTTCGCCTTCCCAAAGAGCGCCCGCAAGCGCCGCGACGTGGTGCTAGACAACATGCTCGCACAGGATAGGATCTCCGAGGCCGAGCACCGGGAGGCCGTCTCCTCCGACCTCGGCGTGGACCGGGGCAATCTGGAAGAGAACGAGGCTGACGACTACTTCCTGAACGCCGTCCGCCAGGAGATCATCCGCGAGCGTGGCCGGGAGACCCTCTACCAGGGCGGCCTCGACATCTACACTACCCTCGACCCGGAGCTCCAGAAAGAGGCCGACGCCGCCGTAGAGCAGATAGTCAAGCCGGAAGAGGGCGACCCTTCGGCCTCGCTGGTCTCCGTGGAGCCTTCGAGCGGCGCGGTGAGGGCGATGGTCGGCGGCTCGGACCTCGCCGACGTGCAGTTCAACCTCGCCACCCAGGCCAAGCGCCAGCCCGGCAGCACGTTCAAGACCTTCGTGCTCGCCGAGGCCATCAAACAGGGCATCTCGCTCGACACCGTGTACGAGTCAAAGTTCCTGCAGATACCGCTGTCCGACTCAGACGAGGTGTACGAGGTGGACAACTACGACAGCATCCGGCGCGGCGAGATAGACCTCCGCAAGGCCATAGCGCAGTCGGACAACACCGTATTCGTGCAGCTCGCGCTGGACCTCGGGATGGAGAAGGTTATACAGACCGCCGAGGCGATGGGCGTAGAGGCCGAGCTCGAGCCCTACCCGTCAACCGCCATCGGCGGTCTCGGCGAGGGCGTGTCGCCGCTCGAGATGGCCTCCGCGTACTCCACGCTCGCGAACGGCGGGGTCCACGCCGATCCGTATCTGGTAAGAGAAGTAAAGCGTCCGGTGGACGGCGAGGACGAGACCGTGGAGGAGCACGAGCTAGAGGAGGAGCGGGTGCTCTCCGGGGACGAGGCGGCGGCCGTTACGCAGGCCCTGAAAGGCGTCGTGGAAGAGGGTGGGACCGCGAGCTACTACCGGGACATTCCCGCCGAGATAGGCCGGGAGTCCGCCGGCAAGACCGGCACCACCGACGCCTTCATAGACGCCTGGTACGTCGGCTACATCCCGCAGCTCACGACCAGCGTGTGGGTCGGCTACCCGACCGAGCGGCGCTCGATGGTAAACATCCGGGGCTACGAGGAGATCAACGGCGAGAACTTCCCGCTCGACATCTGGTCCGTGTACATGCAGAGCGTGGTCGGCCGCTACTCCGCACAGCAGTTCGCGGAGCCCGGCGAGGACTTCCTGGAAGGCCTGCGGGAGAACAAGGTCGGCATCCCGCCAGACGAGCAGGAGAAACCGGAGACCACGGTCCGGAAAACTACCACGGAGGGCACCGCGAAAGACACCACCGCCGGGGAGAAGAACGGGCAGGGTGCTAACCGGGGGCCGGAGGATTTCCTGGACCGGGTCACGCCGGGCCGCAACACGCCTTCAGGCGGGAGCACGCAACCCGCCGTCTCTCCTCCGTCTTCAGAGCCGTCTCGGGCGCAGCGTCAGCAGCGGTCCCAGAGACGACAGCAACAGCGTCAACAGCGTCAACAGCGGCAGCAACGCCAGCAGGCGGCCCCTCAAGCCCCGGAGCCGGGCGTGAGCGGCCAGCCCGCGTGGCGGCAGGACGCCGCTCCTGGCAACCCGGGTAACGTAAGGCCCCGGAGCCCGGGCCGCTAGGCTCGGTATCGGGGGAGAGGGGTGTAGCTGACGCGGTTTTAGCCGCCGGAAAGGGTCTGGATCACCTCGTCGTGCAGGCGTCCGTTGGTGGCGATCAGGGCGTCGGAATCGAGGTTCCAGGGCTCGCCCCGGGAGTCCGTGCAGCGTCCGCCGGCCTCGGAGACCAGCAGCGCGGTGGTCGCGTAATCCCAGAGGGTGTTGCGGGTGCCGATGGAGACGTCCAGGTATCCTGCCGCCGTCCAGGCTCCTCTAATGCCCGCGCTACCCAGGGCCCGGAGCTGCCAGCTCGTGGAGAAAACCTCACGCAGTCCCCGTTTTTGGGGATCCGACTCCGCCCCCGCGCTCTGCAGGCCGGTAAAAGACAGGTCCGCGCCGGTGAAGGCGTACTCCAGCTCTGCGGTATCGCTGACGCTGACCCGCTCGCCGTCTTTGCCCCCCGTGCTGCGGTAGGCGCCACCCCCCAGATAAGCGTGATACAGGTCGCCGACCCGTGGCGCGGCGACGGCGGCGTGGGTCACCTCGCCGTCCTCCACCACCGAGACGCAGACGCAGAAGAGCGGGTTTGCGCGGGAGAAGTTGGCCGTGCCGTCCACCGGGTCCAGGAGCCAGCTCCGGCCCCTCTCGGCTATCTCACCGCCGCGCTCCTCGGAGAGGATGGCGTCCTCGGGGTAGAACTCCTGTATGCGGGAGATCAAGAGCTCCTCGCAGAGGTAATCAACCTCGGTAACGAGGTCCTTGGGCTCTTTCTCCGTGATCTCCCCCGGACGCTCGTAGCGGGAGAGCTGTAGCTCTCCCGCCGAACGGGCCACGTCGCAGACGAAGCCGTGTAGCTCTTCTCGTATGGTGTCTCGGCTCACCGCCGGGTCACTCCGGATTCACTACAGGTTCACTACTTCAGGTACTCGCGCAGGTTCTGCGTGCGGCGCTGCTCCCGCAGGAGGTTCAGGGTCTTCATCTGGATCTGACGCACCCGCTCGCGGGTGATGTCGAACTCCCGGCCGACCTCCTCCAAGGTGCGGGGCCGGTCGTCCTTCATCCCGAAGCGCAGCTCCACGATCTGGCGCTCCCGCTCGGGTAGCTCGTTCAGCGCCTCGTGCAGGTGGCTCTTGAGCAGCGAGTCCGAGACGGCGTCGGTCGGGGTGATGGAGGTCGCGTCCTCCAGGAAGTCGCCCAGAGACGAAGAGTCTTCCTCCCCGACCGGGGTCTCGAGGCTGATGGCGCGCTGGCTGATCTCCTGCAGGCGCAGTACCTCGTCCACCGTGATCTCGAGCTCGCGCGCTATCTCCTCGTCCCACGGCTCGCGGCCGAGGTCCTGGGTCATGCGGCGGTGGGTGCGGTGGAACTTGTTTACCTTCTCCACCATGTGTACCGGGATGCGGATGGTGCGGCCCTTGTCGGCGATGGCGCGGGTGATGGCCTGCCGGATCCACCATGTCGCGTAGGTCGAGAACTTGTAACCCTTGGTGTGGTCGAACTTCTCCGCCGCCCGGATCAGGCCCAGGTTCCCCTCCTGGATGAGGTCCAGGAACGAGACTCCCCGGTTGCGGTACTTCTTGGCTATCGAGACCACGAGCCGGAGGTTGGCCTCCACGAGCTTATCCTTGCAGCGTTTGTCGCCGCGGGCGATGCCTTTTGCGAGCCGGATCTCGTCGGCGTGCGTCAGGAGCCGGACACGCCCGATCTCGGCCAGATACATCCTGATGGAGTCCCCGGTGGCCACCGCGTGGGCGATCTGCATCGCCGGAACCTCGGGCATCGGGTTCTCCGCCGGGGCCTGGGCCCTTACCCTCTCCGCGGCCTCCACGGCGTCCGCGGCCTCGCCCTCGACCACGGTAATGTCCTCTTCCTCTAAGGCCGCGTAGAACTCCTCGACTTCCGTCGCCGAGAGCTCACCTTCCTTCAGCAGGTCGGTGACCTCCTCCGTACTGACGAAACCCTGACTGCGTCCCCGGTTGAGAAGCTCATCCGTGCGCTCCGTCAGCACCATGGTGTTCTCGGTCGACATCCATCTCCTCTCTCGGCCGGATCTAGATCTCTGTTGGTCCGGGCCGTCGCTTCCGCCACAACCTTACGCCGCGGCCCGCGCCGGTAACGCGACTTCGTAACTTCGTATCTCCAGGGGCCAGCCAATAAAGGCTACAGGGACCCAACGAGAACCCGACAAGACGAAAGTCTCGGTGAAATCCTTATTAACTCCTGGAGAGCGACTTGGGTAGGTTATCACACGAAAATGGGGAGAAAGCCGGAAATTTAAGTAATCTCGTTTACCGGCTTCCGGCTATTATTGTTACTCCGGACACATAGGGGACCGCATGATGCTCCCGTCCCGGCGGCTCCCGGCGTGCTTCCGGGGGGCTGTTGCTTGCTACACTACACGGCATGTCTGCACGCCATGAGCAAACGGTCTCCGGGGCCGTCCCACTGGGCCGGGGAGAGGTGGCCCGGGTGCTTGGCGTGGAGCCGCCCGCCGACGCCCCGCCAGATGGTTCCAAAGGGAAGATAACGGGGGTGACGCACGACTCCCGCGAGGCCGGGCCCGGCGTCGCCTTCGTGGCCGTGCCGGGCTTCAGGCACGACGGGGCGGAGTTCGTGCCCGAGGCCCTGGAGCGTGGCGCGGAGCTGGCGGTCGCCGAGCGCGGGGTGCCGGGTTATCCCGTGGCCGTGGTCCCCGACGCCCGGGCCGCGCTCGCCGCGCTGGCCTGCGCCGTGTACGGCGACCCCTCGCACGAGATGGAGGTGTACGGCGTGACCGGCACCAACGGCAAGACCACCACCTCTTACGCGCTGTACTCGATACTGGCCGGCTGCGGAGGAGAAGAGGAGACGGGGCTGCTTACCACCGCGGAGACCATTATCGGTGGGGAGCGGGTGGACGCGATAAGGACCACCCCCGAGGCGACCGAGGTGCAGCGTCTGCTGGCGGCCATGCGGGACTCCGGCGCGCGGCGGGTGGCGATGGAGGTTTCCTCACACGGCATCGCCCTCAAGCGGGTCTCCGGGGTGAGGTTCGCGGGCGCGCTGTTCACCAACCTCACCCGGGATCACCTCGACCTGCACGGCACGATGGAGGAGTATTACCGGGCGAAACGCGAGCTCTTCTACCGGGTCGTGGAAGGCGGCCCCAAGCTCGCCAACGCCGACGACGAGCACGGCCGCCGCCTGGCCCGTGAGGTGGAAGGCGTGACCACCTTCGGCGCCGCGCCGGACGCGGACTACCGCGTCGAGAGCGTGCGGACGGAGCCCCGGGGCACGGCGTTCACCCTCTGCCGGGGAGCCGGAGCGGAGAGAAGGCTGGAGCTAAAGACGCCGCTCCTCGGCGGCTATAACGTCATGAACGCGGCGGGGGCGGCCTCGCTCGCGCTCGCGGCCGGGGTGGATGATGCCGAGGTGGCCCGCGCCGTCGCCGGGATGCCCCAGGTGCCGGGCCGGTTCGAGCGGGTCACGGCCCGCGGGGCGGGGGAGCCGGGGTTCGAGGTGATCGTGGACTACGCCCACACCGACGTGGGCCTCGAAGCCGCCCTCGGGGTGGCGCGCGAGGTCGCTGCTGGCGGGCGGGTGATCTGTGTCTTCGGGGCCGCCGGGGACCGGGATGGGGCGAAGCGGCCGCTCATGGGCCGGGTGGCCGCCAGGCTCTCGGAGGTGGCGATCATAACCACCGACGACGCCTACTCAGAGCCCCCGGAGAAGATAGCCCGCGAGGTCGAGTCCGGGGCGGATAAGGGGGCGTGTGAGGTGATCCTGGACCGCCGCGAGGCGATACGCCGCGCCCTCTCCTACGCCCGGCGCGGGGACGTGGTGCTCGTCGCCGGCAAGGGCCACGAGCGGGTCCAGCACCTGCCCGGAGAGGACGTGCCGTTCCACGACGCAACCGTCGTCGGCGAGCTGCTCGGGGAGTTGGCCGGGGAGAGCTCGGAGAGGAGTGAGAGGAGCAGTCAGGGTGCGTAGGGAGGCCAGAAAAGAGGTGCTGCGGCGGCTCAAGAGCGTCGAGGGGCACGTGCGGGGCATCGAGAAGATGGTCGAGGAGGAGGGCGTAACCTACGCCGAGGTCGTGCAGCAGACCAACGCCGTGTTCTCCGCCATCCGGCGCATAAACACCGTCGTCCTCAAGGACTATATCGAGGACCGGGCGGAAGAGGACGATGCCTCCGAACAGATGATAAACGACCTCCTGAAGGCGATAGACCGGGTGGTGAAGTAGCCTTGTCCAGGAACCGGACGAGCCCGATGGTGATGCTGTTCGCGCTGGTCGGGGCCATGCCGCTGCTGGCCGGCGCGGCCGGGCTAGCCGGGCTGCTGCTGCAGCGCGCGGACTTTGGCATCCTAGTCTGGGGACTCGTGCCGCTACTCGGTCTGCTCGCCGTGGCGGCCGTGCTCGGGGTGATTCTCGGAAAGGCAGCCGGCGGCAGACGAGACCGGCGGGATAAGCGGGAAGAGTCGCGAAAGCCGCAGGAGTAAGCCGGAACTCGCGGACCCGAGCCTGCGGGAGCCTGCGGAAAAGCGTAAGACATGATGTATAGTCCGGCCCTATGGAAGACGCGGAGAAGGCGGACGGAAGCCCCGGGATAGAGGGAATAGAGGGCCTGGAGAAGCGGGTCGCCGAGCTGGAGAGCCTGGGTGAGAGCCTGGGGCGCGCCCCGGATGGGGAGCTATCCGGCCTGCTAGAGCGGGCTATCGAGCTACTGGAAGAGGTCAATGCCGCCGTAGAGAGCCGCATCTCCGAGGCGAGCCAGGAGTCCGGGGAGGCCGAGGGTCTGCTCGACCGGGTGGACTTCGGGGCGTTCGACGCCGCTCTGGGCAGCCTGGAGCACGAGAACCCCGGAGGCGCAGGCCCCGGAAAGGGCGAGGGGTGAGCTTATCCGGGGAGGACACTGGTCTGGCGGAACGCGTGCGGCGTGCCGCCCTCCTCGAAGGCGACTTCACGCTCTCCAGCGGGGAGCGCAGCCGGTTCTACGTGGACAAGTACCTGTTCTCCACCGAGCCCAGGCTCCTGTGGGAGCTCGCCGGGGAGCTCTCCCGGAGGCTGCCCGAGGGTGTAGACCGGCTCGCCGGCGTGGAGCTCGGGGCGGTGCCGCTGGTGGTGGCGCTCTCGCTCCGCACCGGGATCCCGTATGTAATAGTGCGCCGGAGCGCCAAGGATTATGGCACGGCGCGGAACTTGGAAGGCGGGCTACGGGCGGGAGAGAAGATCGCGCTCGTCGAGGACGTCGTGACCACCGGGGCCCAGGCGCTACAGGCCGCCCGCGGCCTCGTGGAGGCCGGATGCGGGGTCGAAAAGCTGCTCGCCGTGCTGGACCGCCGGGAGAGCCCGGGGGCCGATCTCGGGGAGTTTCCGTTCGAGGCCCTGCTTAGAATGGCCGATCTAGGGGTAGAAAACCGGGATTGAGGCCCGTAGGAGGCTCTGGTATAGTCCTCCGAATTGCGCGGCGGGACGAGGATGGAGACCAAACAAGGAGGTCATGAATGGCGGATAAGGCAATGAACAAGGGCGAGCTTATAGAGAAGATCGCTGATGAGATGAACCAAGACAACAAGGAGCATACGGTCTCCAAGAGTGAAGCCCAGCGGTTCTTCGACTCCTTTCAGCGGGTAGTGACCGACTCACTCAACAACGAAGTAGACGTACAGATAACGGGCTTTGGCAAGTTCTACGTGCAAAAGCGCGAGGCCCGCGAAGGCATCAACCCGCAGACCAAGTCCAAGATCAACATCGCCGCCTCGAAGGTACCGAAGTTCACGGCCGGCAACGCCCTCAAGGACGCGATCAAGTAGCAGCCGCCTGCGATAGTTGCGTATGCTACAGGGCCTCGCGGCCCGGAGACACGGGTCTCCGCCGCGGGGCTTTCGCACGTTTTGCGTGGTTTCGAGCGGTTCCGGGCGGTTCCGGGCGGTTTTGAATGGTTTTGAACGGCTCTGGGTAGTTCTGGTCGGTTGAGTCTGGAGGTGGGTGCTGGAGGCTTTGATGCGGTCCGCGCGCCGGCGCGGCAGCGTGCTCGTCGCGGGCCTCGACCCTTATCCGGGGCGTTTGCCGCCGGAGATCTTCTCCCGGGTCTCTGATGGATTTCCGGAGTCGGCGGCGGTGCGGGAGTTCTGTCTCGGCGCGCTGGAGGCCGTGGAGCCCGAGGCGGCGGCGGTAAAGCTCCAGGCCGCGTTCTTCGAGCGTCTGGGACCGGAGGGCATGGAGGTGTACCGGGACCTGATAGCGGCGGCGGGCGACTTAGACCTGCCCGTGATCTCGGACGTCAAACGGGGCGATATAGGCCCCGTGGCGGCGGCCTACGCAGAGGCGCACCTCGCGGTGTACGGGGCTGCCTGCGTTACGGTGAACCCATACATGGGCGCAGACGCTGTGGAGCCTTTCCTGCGGGAGACGCGGCGTCTGGGTCGGGGCGGAGGCGTGTTCTCCCTGGTCGCCACCTCCAACCCCTCGGCCGGGGAGCTGCAGGGAGCGGGGAGCCCGCCGCTCTTCGAGCTGGCCGCCCGGCTCGTAGCCGGGCTCGGCGAGGTCCGCGGCGACTACTCGGACGCGGGCGCGGTCGTCGGGGCGACCCGGCCGGAGATCGGGGCCAGGGTCCGCGAGCTGATGCCGGATGCGCTCTTCCTGGTGCCCGGTTTCGGGGCCCAGGGCGGCTCGGCGCGGGCGATACAGGGGATGCTCGACCGCAGGGGCGGCGGCGTGCTGGTCAACAGTAGCCGGGGCGTCCTATACGCGTACGAAGCCGGACACTCTGGCGGGGCGGACGGCCCCGCCTCCGACTACCGGAGCCTGGCCCGGCGGGCCGCGGCGGAGGCCAGGGAAGCGTTACGAGAGGCCGGGGCGCGACCCTGAGACTTCCAGGGAAGGTTAGGGTCGCCGGAGAGCGCTAGAGTCTATAAAGCGTTTTGTGGGTTTTGTAGAAGGAGCGAACCTTCATACACCTTCGTACAGAATGCTCCGTCAGGAAGCCGATACCCGAGTGCTGAATACACGGTTTGCGGCGGGACGCAAGCTTCGTGCCAACCGCCTTAGAAGAGGTGTACGACCCCGGCGACGGTGACGACCACTATACCGATCGCTATCACTACGCCGAGCAGATTTACCAGGTTGTCACGGGCCATGATTCCTCCTGTTTCTTCTGTTTCTGGTGCGGTCTCTTCGTGCCGGGTGCGACTGTCGTGAGCCTGTAATTTACACCGTTTGCACCGCTTACATTAGTTTACGCTGTCTGCCTCTGTTACCCCGGTTAACCTAGCCGTCCGACCGTAGGGTGTCCTCTAGCTCTCGTCTCATGTCGCGCTCCTGTCTTTCGGAGAATCCGTCCTGGGAGAGGTGTACTTCTCCGTCTTTGACGAGGAAGATCCGGGGCACGCGCTTGACGTTGTACAGGGAGGTCAGCTCGCCGGCGCCGTCCTGTATGACGGCGTACGGGGCGTCGCCACGGTCGTCTCTGGGTATGCCGCCGACGTACACGGCCACGAACGTCACCTCCGAGCCGGCGTACTGGCCCGCCAGGCGTTCGAAAGCCGGACGCGAGCTCTGGGACGCCTGGTTCAGGCCGCTCCAGAAGGAGATCACGTAGGCCCCGTCGTCGGGCATCTCGAACTCCTCCCCGTTCATCCGGGTCGCGCCGAAGTTGGGCGCGACCTCTCCGGGCGCCGGAGAGGGCTGCGCGAGGGTCAGGGTGCCGGTCCCGGTGCTCTCGGGCTCCGAGGAGTTGAGCTCCAGTGGGTCGCGGTAGATAAAGGCCACCACGGCGACCAGCACCGCCACGATCACCAGCCGCCTCAACTGCTCTCCAAGATATGCGGCATCTAACGAAACATCTCCCGGGCCTCTCGAACACCATCTCCGGCGAAGTCCCCGGCGGGGCCGGACACATCCGACATTGTAGCCTGCTCGGCGCTCCGCGTGGTGCTCTGTGTAGTGCTCCGCCTGGAACTCTGCCCAGAGCTTGTTACAGGCTGCTTCTTTCTGTAACCTCTTGGAGCTTTGGGAGCCTTGGGATCAAAGAACGCATACGGTTCGGGTCGTCTACGTCCCGCTTCCCGGCGCCGCTTGACGGCCTCCGGTCGCTCCGCGCACTCCATGTGCCTGGTGTGCCTGATGTGCGCGCTCGCGGCCTCCGTGGCGCTCTGCTCTGCGTCACCGGCGTCCGCCCAGAGCGGCCAGCCGGGAGCGCCGGACGTATCGGCTGGCGCGTGGACGCTGGTGGACGAGGTGAGCGGCGAGCGGCTGGCCGGAGAGAACGCCTCTGAGGAGCTGCCGATGGCCTCGACGACCAAGATCATGACCGCCCTAGTGACCCTGGACGAGGCGAGCCTCGACGAGGAGGTGACTGTCTCGGCGGAGGCCGCGGAGTACGCCAGGCCCCCGTACAGCAACGTCGGACTGCGTGAGGGCGACGTGCTCACCGTGAGAGAGCTCCTGACGGCGGCCATGCTTGAGTCCGGCAACGACGCCGCTTACGCTCTGGCCTACCACGTCGGCGACGGCAGCGTCGAGCAGTTCGTGCAGATGATGAACGGCTACGCCGGGGACATGGGTCTCCGGCACACGAGCTTCGAGAACCCGGTCGGGTTGGATCATCCCGAGCAATACTCCAGCGCCGACGACCTGGCAAAGATGGCGCGCCGGGCGCTATCGGAGCCCGCGCTGCGGGAGATCGTGGACACCCCCTCCGCCGTCATAGACACGGAGCGGGGCCGGGATATACCCTTGCAAACCACGAACGAGCTGCTCGCCTCCTACCCCGCCGCGAACGGGGTAAAGACCGGCACGACCCCCGCCGCCGGGGCGAGCCTCGTCGCCTCCGCCGCCGACGGCGACGAGTCCTACATAGCGGTCCTGCTAGATGCCGAGGACCGTTTCGGTGCCGCCACCGAGGAGCTGGAGTACGGCTTCTCCGCTTATGACCGGCGGCAGGTTATAAGGGCCGGACGCCGCTACGCCAGCGAGCCTCTGCCCCAGCGGCCCGATCAGGAGGTACGGCTGGTGGCCGGAGAGGGGGCCGAGAGGCTGGTCGCTGCCGGGGCCGGCGTAGAGCGCCGGGTAGAGGTCGTGGACGAGTTGCCCGGCTCGGCCGAGGCCGGAGACAGGCTCGGGCGGATAGTAGCCGAGAGCGGGGGAGAGCGCGTGGCCCAGGCGCCGCTGGTCGCGGCCGAAGGCTACGAGGAGGCCTCCCTGTGGCAAAGACTGTGGTATACAGCCGGGAGTATCTTCGGGGACGGGAGATGACCCAGCCAGGCCGGAGAGTATCCGGCGTTTTTACGTCTAATACAGGAGCTTCCTACATGAGCCGTCCGTGCGAAAGTCCGCGGGGTTTGATGTAGGGGGCGGGAAGCCGTGAGCAGTCGTGGGCCGGGCGCGGGCAGCGTCCGGGACGTGGATGCAAGAGAAGGCAGGAGGCGCGCGAGCATGATCCGAGCATGATTCTGACCGTAACCCTCAACGCCGCCGTGGCGCGGACGATGGTGGTGCCCAGCCTGAACTTCGGGCAGCGCCACCGGGCCTCGGAGAGCATCTCCCGCGCCGGTGGCAAGGGGATGAACATAGCCCGCTCTCTGCGGGAGCTGGGCGCGCCGGTGCTCGCCACGGGCTTCGCCGGCGGGCGCAGCGGAGACGCGATCCGCGACGGACTCTCCGAGGCGTCCATACCCTTCGATCTCGTGGAGATAGCAAGCTCCTCGCGGACCTCGACCGCCATAGTGGACCCCACCAGCGGCGTGCAGACCGAGATAAACGAGCACGGGCCGCTCATAACCCAGGCCGAGGCCCGTGAGTTCACCCGCCGCCTGGAGTTTCTGATGGAGTACGCGAGCGCCGTGGTCTTCGCCGGAAGCCTCCCCGAGGGGATAGACGAGGACTTCCTCGCCGGGCTCGTGCATCGCTCGCGGGAGCGGGGGATCTTTACCGTGGTGGACTCCACCCCGCAGGTGCTCAAGGTCGCGCTCAAGGCCCGGCCTTCGCTCGTCAGCCCGAACCAGGGCGAGGCCGAGAGCGTGGCCGGCTTCGACTTCATTGAGGAGGACGATTTCTCGCGGGGCACGGCCCGGCTCGTGGAGCTCGGTGCCGAGAGAGCCTGCGTTACCTCGCCAGAGGGGCACTCCTACCTGACCACCGCCGACGGCGTGATCTCGGCCCAGGCACCCCGGGTCGAGGCGCGCTCGACCATCGGCAGCGGCGACGCCTATCTCGCCGGTCTCCTGAGCGGCATGCTCCACCGTAACCTCTCGGCCGTGGACGCCGTAAAGCTAGCCGCGGGCTGCGCGGCGGCGAACGCCGAGACCCTCGGGGCCGGCTCCTTCGAGGCCCGGCACGCCGAGGAGCTGGCGGAGGAGGTGCAGGTCGAGGTCCACTCCGGCGGCAAGCACCGCTTGTAGCCCGTGGAGGCGCAGAGGATACAGAGAAGTACACGTAGGTACACAGAGCTACGTAGAGGCGGCCCGCGGGGACGGCTACCCGGCGCGGGAAGGCTTACCGGCCCATGCTAGAATGTCCTGGCAAGCGTGAAAAAGCGCGGAAAATTTTGAGACACGGAGGTTCTCGATGGCGGTTAGCGAGGTAACCGACGCGACATTTGAAAACGAGGTACTACAGGCCGACAAGCCGGTCATAGTTGACTTCTGGGCCCCGTGGTGCGGCCCGTGCAAGAGGATCTCGCCGATCCTGGATGAGTTCTCGGAAAGCCGTGACGACGTGCATTTCGTAAAGCTCAACGTGGACGATAACCCGCAGACGGCCATGAGCTACAGCGTCCAGAGCATCCCGACCATCATCCGCTTCGAGGGCGGCGAGCAAAAGGAGAAGGCCGTGGGCGCCCTCCCCAAGCCCCAGCTCTCGGCGCAGCTCGGGCTGGATTCCGAGAGGCCCCGCGAGGCCTGAGCCGGAGCCCCGGCCCCGGCAAGGCCCCGGCAATTGCGTCTCGTAACCCGCACGGTTACAATCGCGAGCGGCAATCCGGCTCGCGGCTCTTTCGAGGGCCGGTAGAGACCGGCGTGAAGTCATAGACGAGGGAGGAAGATCATGAAGTTCAAGCCCCTAGGTGACCGGGCTCTGGCCCAGATCATCGAGCGCGAGGAGAAGACCGAGTCTGGCATCGTACTGCCGGATACCGCCAAGGAGAAGCCGCAGACCGCCGACATCGTCGCGGTCGGCGACGGCGAAGAGGTAAAGGTCAAGGAAGGCGACACGATAGTGTTCGCCAAGTACGCCGGAACCGAGATCAAGCTCGACGGCCAGGACTACATGATCCTGGACGCCGAGGACATCCTCGGGGTCGTCGAAGACTAGAGCACCGGCCACGAGGCCAGTGTCCGCCAAACAGAGCGCCGAGCCTCCCGGCAGGGCCCTCGCGGCACCTCCGGCAAGAGGGCTCGGCGCTCTGGCTTTGCCGAGCTTTCCAAGTTTCTCGATCTCGGCGCGCATGGTGGGTATGGCCCGGAGCCTCCGGTAGACAGCCTTGGACTCTCAGAACCCCCAGAACCGACAGAGCCGCCAAAACCACCGGTCCCACGAGACTCACCAGAGAAGCCCGGGTGCCAACGCCCGCTATCTGGCCCCCGGAGACCGGGGCCGGGAGGTCGTGGACCTCCAGACCCGGCTGCACTCGGCGGGCTTCGAGCTCGGTAGCCGGGGGATAGACGGCGTCTTCGACGCCGATACCAGGCGCGCCGTAAAGGCTTTCCAGCAGTCGGTCGGTGTGCTGGCCGACGGTCTCGTCGGTCCCGTTACCTGGTGGGAGCTGGTGGAGAGCGGTTTCCGGCCCGGCGGCAGGCTACTGTACCTGCGGCAGCCGCCGTTCCGCGGGGCCGACGTAATGCAGCTACAAAGGATGCTAAACGATCTCGGCTTCGACCCTGGCGCGGTGAACGGCCTCTTTGACGCCCGTACCGCCCGGGCTGCGGCGGACTTCCAGAAAAACGCCGGGCTCGTCGCGGACGGGGCGGTAGACGCGGCGTTGTTCAAGGTGCTCGGCACCTACGCCGATCAGAGCCTGGGTACCCATCCGCTGCCGGACAAGTACGGGGGCTACTTCGCCGACGACCTGTTCTCCGGGACCATCGTGGTGGACGCGGCGCACGGCGGGCGCGATGCCGGCTATCTGCCGCCGGACGGCGGCCCCTCGGAGGCGGACCTGAACCTGTCCATCGCAATGGAGCTGGCGCAGATACTCCCGGCGAAGGAGGTCCTGCTTACCCGCAGCGACGACGTCGAGGTGTCCAACTCGAATCGGGCGTATCTGGCCAATACCTCCGGAGCGAGCATGGTCATAAGCATCCATCATGCCTCCTACCACTCTCCCGGGGCAAACGGCACGGCCACCTTCTACTTCGACCGGCTCGGCTACCAGTCCCATCGGGGCCAGATGGCCGCGACCTACGTGCAACGGGGCGTGAGCCGGGCGCTAGAGACCACGGACCTCGGCGAGTTCGGGCGCTCCTACGAGATACTGCGCGAGACCAACATCCCGGCTCTGGTGATAGAGCCCCTGTATCTCACCAACCCGGACGACCTCGAGCTCGCCAGGGACGGCTACTATCCCGTCACGGTGGCCGAAGCCGTGGCCAAGTCTCTGAAACAGTACTCGGGCCGCGACGCGGGGTTTATAGCCGTATAGCCGCAGGCCCCCGTGAGCCCGCCGAGGGCCGGGAGTTTCTCCCGGCACATTCTTTCGCAGCCCGGATCATCCAAAACCGGCGATGTGGTGGTGGTGGTCAAAGCCGGGCTCCTCGTATAGAATGGGCCCTCAGTCGGGACGTAGCGCAGCCTGGTAGCGCGCCTCGTTCGGGACGAGGAAGTCGGAGGTTCAAATCCTCTCGTCCCGACTCCACAGTGGTCGGTAGTTATTTCCAGCCGTCGGCCCCCGTCGGCTCCCGCCGACGGTATTCTTGTCGGATAGTCCGGTAGTGCCAGGGTTTTGCTGATAGCCGAGCGCCGATAGCCAACGGTTACAGATCCGCCGCTTCGGCCTCCCGCATCAGGGACTCCCAGTCCTCGTATAATCCTTCCAGGGTTGTCTTGAGCTCGCGGTGCTCGGTGACGACCTTGCGCGAGCGTTCGGCGTCGGTGTAGGTCTCGGAGGTTGCCAGCTCTTTTTCGAGGCGGCTTATGCGGCGCTCGGTGGCGTCTATCTCGCCCTCCACCGCGACGAGCCGGGTGGCGACGACGTTCTGCTCGCGGCTCATGCCCGGGCGGACGCGGCGGCGGGGCTTCTTGCGGCCACCATCCTTGCCGGTCTCGTCCAGACGGCGGTGGGAACGGTAGTAGTCGTAGCCGCCGAGGTAGTTCGTGAGCCCCTTGTTCTCGAGCTCGACGACGCGGGTTGCGAGCTTGCGCAGGAAGTAGCGGTCGTGGGAGATAAAGAAGATGGTGCCGCCATAATTTACGAGGGCCTCTTCGAGTGCCTCGCGGGCCGGGATGTCGAGGTCGTTTGTCGGCTCGTCCAGCAGCAAGAGGTTCGAGTCGCTGGCCACGATCTCGGCTAGCGATAGCCGCCGTTTTTCGCCGCCCGAGAGTGCGCCGACCTTCTTGAAAACCTCCTCGCCGGAAAAGAGGAACGCCCCGAGGAGATCCCGCGCCCCGGCCCGGTCGAAGCCGGTCGTCGACATGGCCTCTTCGAGCACGGTCTTCTTGTCGTCCAGGCGCTCTAGCTGCTGGTCCTGGTATGCGGGGGTCACGTTGTGGCCGGTCTGTACCTGGCCCTCCTCCGGTACGAGCTCGCCAGTTGCGAGGCGCATCAGGGTGCTCTTGCCGGTTCCATTCGGCCCGAGCATGGCGACCCGCTCACCACGCTCGACCACGAGGCCGAGGTTCGACAGCAGACGGCCGCCTTCTCCGGCCTCTCCGCCGGAGCCGTTTTTCGGGCTATCGTAGCCGTAGCCGACGCCGGATAGCTCTAGCACGACCCGCCCGGCCCGGCGCTGCTCGCCGAGGTCGAGGCGCATGTTCTTGGAGTTTTTGCCGTTTTTGGGGGCCTCGACCTTTTCCATGCGGTCGAGCATCTTCTGCTTGTTCTTTGCCTGGCTGGACTTGCGGGCCTTGGCGCGGTTCTTCTCCACGAACCGCTCTAGCTGGGCCCGGCGCTCGGCGTTCGCCTTGGCCTTGCGGGCGAGCCGCTCGTCGGCGGCCTTCTTCTGCTCCACGTAGCTGGTGTAGCCGCCCGTGTAGCGGTTTACCTGGCCGTCTTCGAGCTCCAGGGTCGCGTCCGAGACGGAGTCCAAAAAGTAGCGGTCGTGGCTGACGACGAGCACGGCGCTCTTCGAGGACTTTATGAACTCCTCGAGCCACTCGATGGCGCGGAGGTCGAGGTGGTTAGTGGGCTCGTCGAGGAGGACGAGATCCGGCTCCTCCAGTAGCAGCCGCGCCAGCGCGACCCGGCTCTGCTCGCCGCCGGAGAAGGACCCGACGGGCCGCTTCCACTGGTCGGGGTCGAAGCCCAGCGAGGTGAGCGTGGAGGCTGCGCGGGCGCGGTACTCGTAGCCTCCGTCGCGCTCGAACTCGGACTGCAGGCGGCCGTAGCGCTCCATCTCCTTTCCGGAGGAGCCTTCGCCGAGGCTCGCCGCCAGCTCTTCGAGTTCCTTCTCCCGGCGCATCATGCCCGAGAAAGCGCCGAAGATCTCATCCTCCACAGAGACCTCGCCGCGCGGCCCGGCGTACAGGCTCTGGCTGGTCAGCGCCACCCTGGAGCCGCCGGGGCTGTCTATGGAGCCGCCGTCGGGCTCTTCCTGGCCGGCGAGCAGGCGCAAGAGGCTCGTCTTGCCGACGCCGTTGCGCCCGACCATGCCGAGCTTCTCCCCGGCCTCGACGGAGAAGGTCGCGCCGGAGAGAACCTTGAGGTCGCCGCCGTGGTACTTGACCAGCTCGCTCGCTATGAGAACCTTCATGCCGAAGACACCGGCAAAACCAGAAAGACCAGAAAAATCAGAAAAACCAAATAAACTTCCACATCCGAGAGACTACACGTACCATTACACACCCATTGATTTCTACCGCGCCGTCAAGCCCGGATTACCCCGGGGCGGGGGCGACGTGGCTCTACGCCCCTAGAGACTGCATACCCAGAGGCCGTATAAGGACGGTTCTGTACCGGCCGGTGCGCGGCTTATTGCTCGCCCCGATCCAGCCACTCTTGGACCGGAACGCCCGTGCCGTCTGCCTCGCAGCCGAACTCCTCGGGGGGCATGCCCATCTCCTGGGCCTCCTGGACGTCCATCTGGGCGCACTGGGCGTCGAGCTCCCGCTGGGCCTCGCTTAGCTCCTCCGGGGTCCGGGGGCTGGCATCCCGCACGGTGGGCTCGTCCAGCGGAACCTGTATGGTCTTCTCGGAGTCTCTGCCGGGCGAGTCCGGGGCGCCTTCGGAGTCCTGACCAGGGGTCTCGCCGGAGCACCCTGCCACGAGCAGCGTCAACAGCGTCCACATCACGATTGCGAGAACGGCCCGATTCATGCCCTTCCTCTCCGGTACACGGGTCCTCTAGAATCTGCTTGATTGTATCGGCTATGGTCCGGGCACGCGGGTTAGTGCGAGTTCAGAGCCAACTGGAGATGGCCGCGGGCCGGACAAGAGGCGAGAGGGAGACGAGTTGCCCGGACCGGGAGCTTAGAATGCAGGCTGGACCGCCTCCGGGAGGCCCGCTCTCCGCCGCCGAGCGCGAGGAGTTCGAGCAGGATCTCATCTCGTTCTGCGACCGGGCCCTGGGCCTCCTCGGCGACGTATCCGGCATGAGTGTGCTGTATGCGGGCGGCGCAGCACCGCTGTGGCTCGAAGGACTGTCCGAGAAGATCGGCCCCGGAGGCTCGCTGACCGCACTGGAGGCCGACTCCGGGAAAGCCGGTGACGCGCGGAGCTGGATCGCCGGGGCCGGGCTACCCTGTACCGTCCGGGTCCTGGACGGGGACGTATTCTCCCCGCCCTTCGCCCCCGGCTCGTTCGACCTCGTCTACTCCGCGGGCCTGCTCCACGAGCTGGACACGAGCCTCCGGGGAGCGGAGGCCGCGATAAGCGCCCTCGCCGCGGCCCTCCGGCCCGGCGGCAGGCTCGCCACCGACGACTTCATAGACTCCGTGCCCGCCGTCCAGCTCGCGGACGAGGCGCTCGAAGACGAGGCCCGCTGGATACTCCACGGGGAGGAACCCTACGGGATAGGAGGGCCGGGGCGCTTGATCTCACTGCACCAGAGAGAGCTCGCCGGGGTGACCTGGCGGACGCTGCCGCCGTTCGGGATACGGCACCTCGACCGGCTCTCCCTGGCGGAGACCGAGGAGGAGGCCCCGGCTCACGAGTCTCTCCAGGAGAAGCGCCTGGCCCTGCGCGGGCGGATCGCCCGAGAGGGGTACACCCGGCCCGCCACACTCTACGTCGAAGGGCGGAGGCCGGCCTGAACCTCAACTGAATCCCTAACTGAACCCCTAACGTTCCAGCACGAGCGTTACCGGGCCGTCGTTTAGCAGCTCGACGTCCATCATCGCGCCAAACCGTCCGGTCCTTACCTCTGGAACGCCGTGCTCGCGCAGCCTCTCACAGAGGTAGTCGAAGAGTGGCCGGGCCTCCTCCGGCGGGGCGGCCTCTACGAAGCTCGGGCGGTTGCCCTTGCGCACGTCGCCGAGCAGGGTGAACTGGGAGACGGCCAGCACCGCGCCGCCGGTCTCCGCCACGCTCAGGTTCATCCTGCCGCTCTCGTTGGAGAAGACCCGGAGCCCGGCGACCTTGCGGGCGAGCCAGTCGGCCGCCTCCCGGTTATCGCCCGCCGCCACGCCCACGAGCAGCAGGAGGCCGGGGCCTATCTCCGAGACCGGCTCGTCCCCGACGGCTACCGAGGCGCGGCGTACTCTCTGTAGCACGATCTTCACGGCCCGGTCTTCTTACCTGACGTGCCCGTCATATCCGGCGAGCTAGAGCGGCTTGCGGCCCGGATATCCGGCATCCAGCTCGTGCCAGTACAGGATCTCCTCCTCCGGCGGGTGCCAGCAGAGGAACACGACCCGGCCCTCGCGCTCGTGCGGGAAATCCAGCAGCCCCGAGTCGAGGTCCTTCAGGTAAACGCCCTCCTCCCGGATGCGCTCTATGGCCAGGTACAGGTTGTACGCCTCGACGCCGTACTCCGAGCCCACCTTACCGCCCCCGTTCGCGCCCGCCGCCGCGAGGATGGGCTCCAGGTGCGGCGCCTTCTCGCGCATGGCGTCGCGGCGGGTGGCGACCTCCCCGAGGCACTCCTCCATCAGGGGCAAAAGCTCGTTTGCCTCCCGTACGCTAAAGAGCCTTTTGAAGTTTTCGAAGCCCTGCTCCACGTCGCTCCTCCCGCCCTTGCCGAGCCTAGCGGCCCTGGGCGAGCCGGTCGGCGAGGACGGCCGGCAGCCCGGCGGCCCTTATCTTTTCCTGCGCGGAGCCCAGATCGTACTCCACGAAGCGGTAAGCTATGCTCGGCGGCCGGTCCGAGTCTGGCTCCGTGCCCTCGGCGAGCACGTAGGAGGCGAAAGTGTCGCCGTCGCGGGGTTGGCCGACCGAGCCCGGGTTTACCAGGTACGGGCCGTCTTCCGAGAGGTCTATGGGCTCGGAAGGCCCGACCGGGGCCTGATCGCCGGGGAATGGGGCGATGGCCTTGACGTGGGTGTGGCCGAAGAAGCAGAGTGCAACCTCGGGATGTTCCCGGGCAAGCAGAGAGAGGCTCTTCTCCGCGGCCGCCGAGTCCATGATGTACTCGTCCGGGTCCCGCACGGAGCCGTGTACGAAGAACGCCCCGTGCCCCGACATGGTCCGGGGTAGCGAGTAGAGAAACGAGGCGTTCTCGGCCGTGATCCGCTCGCGCGTCCACTCCACGGCTCTGGCGGCGACCGGATTGAACCACGCAAGGTCGGTCTCCGGGTCGGTAACCGCGAGGTCGTGATTCCCGCTTATAACGGGGATCTCACGCTCCCTGACCCGGTCGCAGCACTCGTTGGGGCTCGCGCCGTAGCCGATTACGTCTCCCAGACAGTAGACCTCGTCTACCCCCTCTGGGATGTCGTCCAGAACCGCTTCGAGCGCTTCCAGATTGCCGTGGATGTCCGAGATCACCGCGTACATGGGCGTCAGACGCGGTAGTTTAACCGTTTGCGGAGGCTTTCTCAAAGCGCGGGGCCCGAACCCCGACGACCCGTTCGACGGCTCGCCTGGCGTTGAACGGAGCCTCTGGCTGGGTTACCATGCTCAGGCGGCTCAGGCCGCGCTGCGTGGGCCCGTAGCTCAGGGGATAGAGCACTGGTTTCCGGTACCAGGTGTCGGAGGTTCGAATCCTTCCGGGCCCGCCACTCTCAACCTCCACCCTAAGAGGGCTCGCGTACCTCGTAGAGTTCCCGGACGACGTGCAGGTCGAGGTGTCCTGGTAAGAACAGGTTGTACGACCACTGCGCCGGACGCCCGGTTCCGAGATACATGGTCTCCACCAATGAGAGCGCGGCGGAAGGGGCTCCGAGATAGAGCCTCCGCCCCGCCTCCTCTCCCGGGGAGACTATCTCGGCATCTATGGAGAGCTTGCTGAACCCGATCTGCAGGCCCTCTATGACCAGGAGATCCAGCAGCATGGCCTCCGGCCTGATCCGCTTTCTCACAACCTCCGCCGACATGAGCCCCTCCGGGACCACGTCCACCATCCAGGCGGCGGGCGCCCCGTCCACGAGAAGGGTACGGGAGACCTTTACCAAAGGGGCTCCTACGGCCACGTCGAGCGTCGAGGCCTCCGACGAATCGGCGGCCTCCTCCTCGACCCGGAGATCCCGGCTGTCCAGAGTCAGCCCCAGCCGGTGGGCGTGTACCGTGTAGGTCTCCAGCCGTTCGAGGCCGTTACGTAGCCTCACCCCTCTCGGTGGACTGACGAGAAAGGTTCCGCTACCCTGCCGGCGCTCCAACAGCCCGCGCTCTACCAGCCGCGCCAGCCCGGCGCGCACCGTTGCCCGGGAGACCTCCAGCCTACCCACGAGCTCCGCCTCCGTCGGGAGGCGGTCTCCGACCCTGTAGCGCCTGCCCACCAGCAAATCCTCTATTTGCTCCTCCACTTGCACGTAGAGAAGACTCTTGCTCAAGGGCCCGATCTGGTTACGTTCCAGCTCTATCTCTCCTCCTTCTCAAAAAGATTGTAGCAACGAAACCTCTAAAGCCTCGTGGCAGATTCCTCACTAAATAACCTATTTGTATGTTTGCACAACAAATAAATTTTTGTTAACTTAATCACCGGAATGAAGTAATGTTCGTTGCCTGTGGGGATTCGCGGCGTTCATTCGTTCATTATTTGGGAAAGGGGTAGAGGTGACGGAAGGTGATCAGAGGCGAGCCAGACAGAGCGTGGATCACGAGAGTGTCGGCGAAGAGTATCTCGAGAACCGTCAACTAAGGAGTGGGGCCGCGGGATGGGTGCTCCTGGTCGGCCTCGGCGTTGCTTACGTCATCTCGGGAGACTTCGCCGGGTGGAACAACGGGCTTGCCCAGGGCGGGTGGGGCGGCTTGCTTATCGCGGCCATTCTCATGGCGACCATGTATACGACGATGGTCTTCGCGCTGGCGGAGCTCTCTTCGACGATACCCACCGCCGGGGGCGGGTACGGGTTCGCCCGGCGGGCGATGGGGCCGTGGGGAGGCTTTCTCACGGGGACGGCGATACTCATAGAGTACGCCATAGCCCCGGCGGCCATCGCCACGTTTATCGGGGCGTACGTGGAGTCGCTCGTCGGCTTCGGCGGGCCGCTCGTCTACCTGCTCTTTTATGCGATCTTTATCGGTATACACCTGTACGGCGTCGGAGAAGCGCTGAAGCTGATGTTCGCGATCACGGCGGTTGCGGCGCTCGCGCTGGTGGTGTTCATGGTAGGCATGATCCCGCACTTCGATCCGGCCAACCTCTTCGACATCGCGCCGACCGACGCCGCCGGGGCCAGCCCGTTCCTGCCCTTCGGGTACCTGGGCATCTGGGCGGCGCTGCCGTACGCGATCTGGTTCTTCCTCGCCATAGAGGGAGTGCCGCTCGCCGCGGAGGAGAGCCGTAACCCCTCCAGAGACATGCCCCGGGGGCTCATAGGGGGGATGCTGGTGCTGCTCGTGTTCGCCGCGTTTATTCTCACCTTTGGTCCCGGCGGCGCGGGCTCCTCGACCCTGCAGGACGTGGGCGACCCCCTGCCGGCGGCGCTCACCGCGCCCGAGGCTTACGGCGGGCAAACCATCTTCTCGGGCTTCGTGAACGTCGTGGGGCTGGCGGGCCTCATAGCGAGCTTCTTCTCCATCATCTTCGCCTACTCCCGTCAGACGTTCGCCCTCTCCCGGGCCGGGTATCTCCCCAGGGTGCTCTCGCTGACCGGCCGCCGGAGGACGCCTTTTATGGCGCTTCTGGTACCCGGAGTCATCGGGTTTCTATTGTCGCTTACCGGTCAGGGGGACCTTTTGATCCTCATAGCCGTATTCGGGGCGACCCTCTCCTACGCGCTGATGATGCTCTCTCACATCGTGCTCCGCCGCAGGGAGCCGGACCTGGAGCGACCCTACAAGACGCCGGGCGGGACGCTCACCTCCGGTGTGGCGCTCGTCCTGAGCCTCGCGGCCATAGTCGCCGGGTTCCTGGTGGACCCCCGCGTGCTCATCGGGACGGCGGTCGTGTACGCGATAGCCATAGCCTACTTCGGTCTCTACAGCCGTCACCACCTCGTGGCCCAGGCCCCCGAGGAGGAGTTCGCGGCCATAGAAGAGGCCGAGTCCGAGCTGGTCGAAAACTAAAGAAGCTAGAGAAACTAAAGGTTCAGGAGGAGTACTTTGGAGACGGTAGACAGAGAAGGCATGCTCGACCTCGACACCCTGCGGCTTGAGGCCGGAGAGGGACGCATAGACACGGTGCTGCTGGCGATGGTGGACATGCAGGGCCGGCTGCAGGGCAAGCGGCTCACGGCGGAGCACTTCCTGGACGAGGTCGTCGAGCACGACGCCGAGGGCTGTAACTACCTGCTCGCCGTGGACGTGGAGATGAACCCCGTGGAAGGCTACGCCATGGCTTCCTGGGAACGAGGCTACGGAGACTTCGTCTTCAAGCCCGATCTCGACACCCTGCGGCGCGTCCCCTGGCAGGAGGGTACCGCCCTCGTGATGTGCGACCTGGAGTGGGAGGACGGCACGCCCGTTGTGGCCTCGCCGCGCCAGATCCTGCGCCGCCAGATAGAGCGGCTCGCAGAGCGCGGGCTGACGGCCATGGCGGGCACGGAGCTCGAGTTCATGGTGTTCAACGACACCTACGAGGCTGCGTGGCGCAAGGGCTACAAGGAGCTCGATCCCGCGAACCTGTACAACGTGGACTACTCTCTGCTCGGCACGTCGCGGGTAGAGCCCCTGCTGCGGCGCATCCGCAACGACATGTCCGGCGCGGGGCTCGTCGTCGAGGACGCCAAGGGCGAGTGCAACTTCGGCCAGCACGAGATCAACTTCCGCTTCGACCGGGCGCTCGCCGCCGCCGACGGTCACGCCATCTACAAGAACGGCGCCAAGGAGATCTCCGCCGACCTCGGCTACGCGCTGACCTTCATGCCCAAGTTCGACGAGCGGGAGGGGAGCTCCTGCCACATACACCTCAGTCTCAAGGGTGAGGACGGCTCACCCGTCTTCGCCGCCGGGGAAGGCCACGGCTTCTCGCCGATGTTCGAGAGTTTTCTGCAGGGTCAGATCTCCGGCATGCGGGAGCTCACGTTGCTCTTCGCGCCGAATATAAACTCCTACAAGCGTTACACGCCGGGCAGCTTCGCGCCCACCAAGGTCGCCTGGGGCAGGGACAATCGCACCTGCGCGCTGCGCGTCGTCGGCCACGGCCCCTCGCTGCGGGCGGAGAACCGCGTGCCGGGCGGCGACGTGAACCCCTACCTGGCCCTAGCAGCCATGATCGCCGCCGGAATCCACGGCATGGACAACGGCCTGTCCCTCGAAGAGGAGCACTCCGGCAGCGCCTACGAGACGGACAAGCCCCGCGTACCCCCGACCCTGCGCGAGGCGCGAGACCTCTTCGTCGAGAGCTCCATGGCTCGCGAGGCGTTCGGCGACGAGGTGGTCGAGCACTACACGAATATGGCCCGCGTCGAGATCGAAGCCTTCGAGGCCGCCGTTACCGACTGGGAACGCTACCGCAACTTCGAGAGGCTGTAGCCCCCATGAGTCCCGTGAGAAGTGCAAGACCGAACATCGGCATCACCGCCGCGACCGAGACCGTAAGCTACGGTGCCTGGGAGGATGTACCCGCCGTCATGAGCCCGGCGGGCTACGTGCGGGCGGTGCAGCGGGCCGGAGGACGCCCGGTTCTCCTGTGCCCCGATCCGGAAGACACCCGAGACCCGGGCGAGCTTCTGGATCTCCTCGACGCCGTGATAATTACCGGCGGTGCGGGCGACCTCGACCCCGCGCTCTACGGCCAGGAACCGCACCCGGAGGCCGGGCCCGTGCAGGAGGAGCGCGACGCCTACGAGCTCTCGCTGGCCCGGGCCGCGAGACAGCGTGGCGACCTCACACTCGGCGTCTGTCGGGGCATGCAGATGCTAAACGTCGTCTATGGCGGCTCCGTCGAGCAACACCTGCCGGACGTACTCGGCCACGAGGGCCACCGCGTGACCCGCGGCATCTTCTCCGACCACGAGGTCGGCCTGGAGCCCGGCTCGCTCGCCGCCCGCGCCGTCGGAGGGGAGACCACGCCCGTCAAGTCCCACCACCATCAGGGGGTGCGCGAGGCCGGCCCCGGCCTCGTGGTTACCGGCAAAGACCCCGAAGACGGCGCGGTGGAGGCTATAGAGGACCCGGAGAAGCCGTTCTTCCTCGGCGTCCTCTGGCACCCAGAGGAGGACGAGAATAGCCGCGTCATAGAGGCGCTGGTCTCGAAAGTCATGGAGCTAAAAGAGTCTACGGAGGTGAAAAGTGCTGGAGGTCGTTAACCCCGCAACCGAGGAGGTGCTGCGCAGGCTGGAGCCCGCCTCCGAAGAGGAGGCGAACAGGGCCGTCGCCCGGGCGAACGAGGCTTTTCCGAAATGGAGCGCCGTCGCCCCGGACGAGCGGGCCCGCATGCTCCGGCGGCTGGCCGCGGCCCTGGACGACGAGCAGGAGGGTCTGGCGCTTCTGGAGTCGAGGAACACCGGTAAGCCCATCTCCGACGCCCGCGCCGAGATGGGGATGGTCGCGGAGACGTTCCACTACTACGCTGCGGCCCCGGAGCGCCTGCTCGGCGACACCATCCCCGTCCCCGGCGGCGTGACCATGACCTTCCGGGAGCCCCTGGGCGTGGTCGGGCTCATAGTGCCATGGAACTTCCCTTTGACCATCGCCAGCTGGAAGATGGCCCCGGCGCTCGCCGCCGGCAACACCCTGGTGTTGAAGCCGGCCGAGATCACACCGCTAACCGCGCTGGAGTTCGAGCGCATCGCCCTCGAAGCCGGCATCCCCGAGGGCGTGATAAACGTGGTCGTCGGACCCGGCAGCACGGTTGGCCAGACCCTCGCCGAGCACCCGGACGTGGCCAAGATCGCCTTTACCGGCTCAACCGGCGTGGGGAAGGGGATCATGTCCGCCGCTGCCGGCACCATTAAGCGGGTGACGCTGGAGCTCGGCGGCAAGTCGGCGAACGTCGTCTTCGCCGACGCCGACCTCGAGGCCGCCGCGGCCTCCGCGCCGTTCGCCGTGTTCGAGAACGCCGGACAGGACTGCTGCGCCCGCTCGCGCATCCTGGTGGAGAGGGGCGTCTACGATGAATTCCTCTCGTATCTCAAGGAGTCGGTAGAGGCCCTGCGGGTGGGCGATCCCATGAGCGAGGACACCCAGATAGGGCCGCTCATCTCCGCCGAGCACCGCGAGAAGGTCGCCTCGTTCGTCCCGGAGGGCGCGCCGGTGGCGGCCCAGGGCTCAGCGCCCGGAGGCAAGGGCTTCTGGTTCGCGCCGACGGTGCTCTCGCCGGTGAGCATCTCCGACCGGGCCGCGAGGGAGGAGATCTTCGGCCCCGTCGCCGTGGTCATCCCGTTTGAGGGCGAGGAGGAGGCTCTAAGGCTCGCAAACGACACGATCTACGGTCTCTCCGGCTCGATCTGGACCCGCGACGGTGCGCGGGCGATGCGGATGGCCCGCGGCATAGACAGCGGCGTGCTCTCTATAAACTCCAACACCTCCGTACGGGTCTCTACGCCCTTCGGCGGATTCAAGCAGTCCGGCGTCGGGCGCGAGCTCGGCCCGCACGCCCTGGAGCAATACTCCGAGCCAAAGAGCGTCTACTTCAAGACGGAGGAGGACTAGCCATGCCCGGACGCCTGCAGGACAAGGTCGCGGTAATAACCGGCGGAGCGGGCGGCATAGGCCGCGAGAGCGCCCGGCGCTTCGCCGAGGAGGGGGCGAGCGTGTACGTGGTCGACCTGGACCACGGAGCGGGCAAGGACGCCGCCGCGGAGGTCGGCGGCTCCTACATACACGCCGACGTCACCGCTCCCGAGGACGTGCAGCGGATGTACCGGGAGGCCGCCGAGGGCTCCGGCGGCATAGACGTCCTCTTCAACAACGCCGGAATCTCCCCGACCGACGACGAGTCCATCCTGAACACGGACTACGAGGTCTGGCAGCGGGTGCAGGACGTGAACCTGAAGTCCGTATACCTGTGCTGCAAGTACGGGATACCGTACCTGCGGGAGAGGGGCGGCGGATCGGTCATAAACACCGCCTCGTTCGTCTCGGTGATGGGCGCCGCCACGTCCCAGATCTCCTACACCGCCTCCAAGGGCGGCGTCCTCTCCATGAGCCGCGAGCTGGGGGTGGAGTTCGCCCGCGAGGGCATAAGGGTCAACGCCCTGTGCCCCGGGCCGGTCAGCACCCCGCTCCTGGAGGAGCTCTTTGCCAATGACCCGGAGAAGGCCGCCCGCAGAATGGTTCACCTGCCCATGGGCCGTTTTGCGGAGGCCGTGGAGATCGCCAACGCCGCCCTCTTCCTGGCCTCTGACGAGTCCTCCTACATCACCTCCTCGACCTTCATGGTGGACGGCGGGCTCTCCGGGGCGTACGTTACCCCGGAGTAGGTGGAAGGGAGGCTATGGTGGATCAAAGGTCGGCGCGTAACGGCGGTATCTCGGAAAGCATACTGGACGCCATAGGCGATACGCCGCTGCGCCGAGAACTTTGCTAGCTTACTATTTTGCCCGTCTCGGAACATACGTAGGCCGGGAGCCAGGGTGTAGGGCTCCCTCGACGCCCATCCATCAGAGGCGGATGCGGCGAGCCCTAAAGACCGCCTCTTACACGACGCGACGTGAAAAAAATAACCTGGTGCTCGGACAGAGCGGGCTTTATGCTCTATCCTCTTCGCCTGTTGGTTAACGTATGTCTGGAGGGGCATAGATGCAGAATGTTGCTGTAACACGTTTAGCGGTGCTCGTTGCAACCGCGATGCTTCTGTCGGTGGCTCTTTTGCTAGGGTCTTCCGAGGAAGCCGAGGCTCAGACGGCCACGGATCAGCAGATCGTACAGGAGGCGAGGAGCTGGATCGGCACTCCCTACGTCTTCGGTGGCGCTTCGGCGGCTACCCCTTATGGTGTGGATTGCTCGGGCCTTACCATGAGCGTCATGTCGCAGTTCGGCGTATCCTTGCCGGATAGCCCCGCCGCGCAGTATGGTTATGGTTCCGCCTCGAACGCCGGGGCCGGCGACCTGGTCTTCTTCACCGACGGCTACGGCGGCATCTCGAACGTCGGCATCGCCACCGGCGAGGGCACGGTCGTGAGCGCCAAGCACGGCGTCGGCGTGACCGAGACTCCGATAGGGCAGTACTGGGGCTACGTCGGCGCGAAGGACGTTACCTAAGGGGCCTAAGAAAGCGTCCCGGACCACGGGGGCGTCGCCTTCTGGCGGCGTCTCCGGGTAGTTCTGGCGGGTGGGTGCCTCCGGGTGCCCGCCCGTCTTTTTTGTTGTCTTCCCTGTCGCCCGCTCTGTCTGTTGGCATTTCTATCTCACGGCTCATGCGTCTCACCTGATGGAATATAAAATGGGGATACCACGCGAGCCCGTTATTCACCGGAGCGTCGGGGTTTTTGCACCCGGTCGAGCAGACGGGTCGTGGTCTTCTCTAACATTCTCCTGGTCTCCGAGGCTCCGAGGCTTTGACGGCTACGTTTTATCGGAGAGTCGTCCGGTCGCGTGACGGTCAGGGTGCTTCTCTCATGCTTCCATTCTTATCGCCGAGGGGTGCGGGCCACGAGGCGGTATCCGATGGTGCACTACTCCTGGTTACCGGCCTCCGAAGAGGACCTTCGTCTTAGTAGCGCGGCCACGGAGCGCAGCTCCTCGATCCTCAGCATCAGGGCCGCTGCGAGATAGGCCGCGAGGGACACGGCGCCGACGAGCAACAGGGTGAGCGCGTACTGGAGGGTCTCGAAGCCTTCTCCCAGCAAGGTCGTCCCGGCCGAGGCGACGGCATACATAACCGCCCCGGCCAGCCCTATTCGCAGCAGGGAGGAGGCAAGCCGGCGTCCGTCCACGCCCCCGACCTCACGCCGCATCGCCGCCAGCAGGACGAGGGCGGTCGCACCGTAGGAGACGGTGAACGCCAGGGCGACGCCCCGGATGCCGAACAGGGCGGAGAGCGAGACCGCCGAGGCCACGTACAGCGCGAGCAGGCCGGCGTTGATCGCCGCCGGCGTCAGGGTGTTCTGGCGGGCGTAGAACGAGCGGGCGAGCACGAAGTAGGCAGAGTAGCCCACGAGTCCGAAGGAGTAGGATGCGAGTATGGCCGCCACCAACCGTGTATCCCCGAGGTCGAAGTCCCCGCGCTGGTACAGAAGCCCGATCGCCGGCACGGAAAGGGTGGCCATGCCGACCGCCGCCGGGACCGAGATGAACGAGGCGGTCCTGATGCCGGAGGAGAGCGTCTGGCGGTAGCCTCCCACATCGCCCCGGGCGAAGCGTTCCGAGAGGTCCGGCATCAGGGCCATCGCTATGGAGACGATGAAGATCCCGTACGGCAGCTGGAAGACCACGAAGGCGTACTGCAGGTCCGGGGCCGCGTTGAAGCGGGTCGCGAGGTAGTAGGCGAAGAGCTGTACCCCGACCGAGGCCGCCACGAACACGAACATGGGCCCCGCGAGCCGGGCTGCCGTGCCGAGTGCCGGATGCCCGAGCCTGAGGCGGGGCCGGTATCCGAGCCGGTACGCCGTCGGCACGAGGACCGCGCCCATCAGCGCGACCCCGAGGGTCGTGCCCCAGGCGAGGAGCAGGATCGCGGCCTCAAGCCTCTCCGGGGCCAGGAGCGCGTAGCCGCCGAAGGCGGCGATCACGACCAGGTTGTTCAGCACCGGGGCTATGGCCGGTAGGAAGAAATACCGGTGGGAGTTCAGGATACCTATCCCGAGCGCCCCGAGGCCGTAGAAGAGTATCTGAACCGCGAAGATCCTGAACAAGAGCACCGCGAGCTCCGTCGTCTCCCCGCCCGTCGCGCCGCTCCAGCCCGTCGTGAAGCTGACTATGGGCCGGGCGAAGACGACCCCGGCGGCCACCACGGCGGTCAGCACCGGCAGGATCAGGGTGAGCAGCGCGCCCACCAACCGGCGGGCGTCTTCCTCTCCGTTGTTGGTGAGGCGCTCGACCAGGATGGGGATGAAGATTGACGAGAGTAGCCCGCCCATGAACAGCTCGTACACCTGATTCGGCAGCGTGTTCGAGAAGGTGTAGGCGTTCGCCACCACCCCGGTCCCGAGCGTCGCCGCCTGGGTCATGGTACGCAGAAAGCCCGTGATTCTGGATAGCGCCGTAGCCACCGACATGGAGACCACGGACTTTAGGAGGGCGGACACCCGCGGGATGTTAACCCCCGGACCTTCGGGATGTCTAACCGCTCCGCGGACCAAACCAGGTGGCTCTCGGTGCTAGATTCTGTCGATCCTGTCTATCTCGTGGTCGCCCTCGGAGAGAGCCTCGTGGATCGAGCGCCTTATCTTCCTGGCCCGCTTCCCGGGTCCGAGGTGCTCTCCCGCGAGGGCATCTGCCTCCAGGAGGTGCTCTAAGGCGGGCTTGCTCGGGCACTCGCCTTCGAGGAGCATCGGCCGTCGCCCGAGGCGCCGCTCTATCTCGTACTGCGCCTGGTCTATACGTTTCCTGGTGGACCCTGCATCCGGCCCCAGCAAGACGAAGGCGTACCGCAGGTGCTTGTGTATCTTTACGAGCACCTCGCCGGAGGCCCCTTGCTCGGCGTTCACCGCGTCTCCCTCCTTACAATGCCAAACTCTTCGCGCAGGATAACCCGTGCCGGAGACCGTTTAAGCGAAAGCGTTCTCAGGGAGTTCCGAGACTCCCTCGCGTGGCGTAGAATCCCGG
The DNA here is from genome assembly GCF_001029505.1 of Rubrobacter aplysinae. NCBI lineage: Bacteria > Bacillati > Actinomycetota > Rubrobacteria > Rubrobacterales > Rubrobacteraceae > Rubrobacter > Rubrobacter aplysinae. Next base: position 39,919 of record NZ_LEKH01000016.1, read on the forward strand.
TATGGTCTCGGGCATCCTGGGTTTATTCGGGCGGCGTGGCGCGGGGAGGCTGCGGCCGGAGCAGTCGCTTGGCGCTTTCCCCCTGAAAAACGGCGACGTCTCGCCGCTCTACGTGCTGTTTACGGTATACAACCCGGGCCCTGAGGCTGCGGTTGCCGAGAGGATCTACCTGCGGGCCGGGCGGGGTGCCGTGTTGGATCTCACGGGCGAGCTTGGCGGCGACGGGAGTGGAGGGAGTGGCGAGGAGAATGATAGGGGCGGGCTCCCACGAGAGATACCGCCAGACGGCTCCGCGACTCTCTGGATGCGGGCCAAGGAGCTCTCCAGCAGGCTCCAGGACGCCGGATGTACGGGGACGCCAAAGCTCGGTCTCGTGGTGGTGGACTCCGGGGGCGCAGAGCATGCGACCACCTTCAAGCTCCGCGTGGACGAGTACCTGCGGCTAAAGGACGAGTAAGCTTCGGTGTCGCGGGTGTGAGGGCGGCCGTGAGAGCGGACCTGACAGAGCTAGCGCCGCACCCGGCTAACCTCCACCGGCACGTCTACCATCTCCCCGAGTCGCTCGGCGAGTGGGGCCAGCGCGGGGAACTCGCTCGGTCCGTGACCGGCGTCTATCGCGGCGAGACCGAGGTGCTCCGCGTCCAGTGCGTGGTGGTAGCTGAGATCTCCGGTGACGTAGGCATCCGCTCCCGAGGCCGCCACCTCGCCGAGGAACGAGCCGCCCGAACCCCCGAGCACGGCTACGCGCCGGATCTCTCGAACGCCGGGATCGGCCACCAACCGGGCCTCGAAGCCTAAAGACGCCGAGACGCGCTCCGTTAGCTCCCGGGGAGATAGCGGCTCCGGCAACTCCCCCACGCGCCCGAGGCCGCAGCCCTCGGGGCGGCCGTCGACGGGGTAGAGGTCGTAGGCCATCTCCTCGTAGGGGTGGGCTTTACGGGCTAGTTTCAGGGCGCGGGGGGCATCGTGGGCTGCGACGACGGTTTCGAGGCGGATCTCGCTCTCGTGCTGGAGCCTGCCGCGCTCACCGGAGTACGGCTCCGAGGCCTCGCCCGGCAGGAAGGTCCCCGTGCCCGGCGTGCGGAACGTGCAGCGGGTGTAGTCCCCGATCACGCCCGCCCCGCCCCTGTCGAGCGCCTCTGAAACGCTGCCGAGCGCCTCCTCGGGGACGAAGACCACGAGCTTTCGCAGCCCGCCGCGGGCCGAGATCACGTCCAGTGGTCCTTCTAGTCCGAGGGTGCGGGCGAGCGCGACCGAGACCCCGTCCGGGGCGGAGTCGTAGCTGGTGTGCGCGGCGTAGACCGCGACGCCGCTCTTTATGGCGCGGGAGATCAGGCCGCCCGGATACCTCCCGGTGTCCACCGAGTGTAGCCCGCCGAAGATCAGGGGATGGTGGAAGAGCAGAAAGTCCGCGCCTCTTTGTTCCGCCTCCTCGAAGACCTCTTCCAGTGGGGTGAGCGCGACCAGCGCGCGGCTTACCCCGGCGTCCGGGTCTCCGACCTGCAGGCCGCAGTTATCCCAGCTCTCGGCCAGCGACGGCGGGGCCACGCGCTCCACGGCGCGGGCTACGTCTCTTACGGTAGTGGTGGCTGTGCTCATGGGCGGCATTGTACAATCCGCCGGACGTGAGCCCCGGAGCACTCGTCCAAAGCGTCTGGTTCGTCTGGATCTTCTCGAACGCCACCCGGATGCCCGTGATCTCCGCGCCGCTGTTCCTCGCGCTCGGGGTAGCGGGGGCGGAGTCTGCTCTTGCGGGGACGCTTTGGGCCGCGCTGTGCCTGCTACTGACCTCCGGGCTCTCCACCGCGTATCTAGGCTACCTGCGCCGTAACGTGAGGCTCGGCGACCCGGCGCGTCTCTCACGGGGCGGGGCCTTGCGGCCGGTGCGTGTCGTGGCGGCGCAGTACCTCCTGGCGTGGGCGCTCCTCACCCTGCTGGGCGTCCCGTTCGGCCTCGGCTCTGTGGTGCTCGTGCACGCGACGCTCGTTACCCTGCTGGCGATCCTGGTCCCAGAAGAGGAGATATCGCTCCACGCCGCCGCCGTCTGCGGCGCGGCCATCGCCCTGGCCCACGCCTTCGGCCCCTGGGGCCTTTCCGCCGTGCTCCTGCTACCGCCCGTGTGGTGGGCAAGGACCGCGACCGGACGCCACACCCCCGGACAGATAGCCTCCGGCGCGCTGGCCGGAACCCTGGGAGGGCTCGTCGTGTTCCTGCTCACCTGAGCCCGAAATAGAGCTACACACAGAGCCCGGCCCGGGCTCGTCCCGGAAACTCCCTCACCCGCCTGGGCGTAGTGGGCCCGGCTTGACAAAGAGCCTCGGCTGCGTTTTATTTTAGCCTAGGCTAAAATATTTACTTTATCTAGTTGGGAGGCTTGTTACGTGATCCAGGGCCGATTGTTACTCGGATGGTCGCGGCGGCGGAGAAGCGTGCAACAGGTGCGGGACAACTTGAGCCGGTTGGACGGATCTGCGGGCCGGGTGCGTTGGTGGCCGGGTGCGTCGGGGGGCCGGGATGAGTGAGTTTTTGGCGGGCATGCCGCCGGTCTTGCAGGCTCTGCTCGCCGGGGTCTTCACCTGGGGCATGACGGCCCTCGGAGCGGCGTTGGTACTGGGCACGAAGAAGGTACCCCGCAAGCTGCTGGACGGGATGCTCGGCTTCGCGGCGGGGGTCATGATCGCGGCCAGCTTCTGGTCGCTGCTCGCCCCGGCCATCGAGCTCTCGGGCGCAGGGTCGTTGCCGGAGTACGTGCCGCCGCTCATCGGGTTCTTGCTAGGCGGCGTCTTCTTGCGGCTGCTGGACCGCGTTCTACCGCACTTGCATCCCGGGCTCTCGATAACCGAGGCCGAGGGGGTGGAGACGCACTGGCGCCGCAGCGTGCTGCTCGTTTCGGCGATTACGCTGCACAATATACCCGAAGGACTCGCCATCGGGGTCGCCTTCGGGGCGGTCGGGGTCGGGCTCGGGGCGGGCGTGCCGGCGGCCACGCTGGGCGGGGCCATCGCCCTGGCCATCGGGATCGGGCTCCAGAACTTCCCCGAGGGGACGGCGGTCTCCATGCCCCTGAGACGCGAGGGGATGTCGCCGGGCAAGAGCTTCTTCTTCGGGCAGATGTCCGGGATCGTCGAGCCGATAGCCGCGGTCGTGGGGGCGGTCGCCGTGGTCGTGGCGCAGCCGATACTGCCCTACGCCCTCGCGTTCGCGGCCGGGGCCATGATCTTCGTCGTCGCCGAGGAGCTGATACCGGAGGCCAAGCGCGGCAGCCCGGACATAGCGGCGATGTCCCTGATGTTCGGCTTCGCCGTGATGATGACCCTCGACGTGGCCCTGGGTTAGCCGCCCCCACCGGCCTTTCATCGGCGTTCGACAGGAAATCGCCGGGTTGTGGCCGCTCTTACGGGACCGCAAGGGATCCGGCTGCATAACCTGGAATATCTAGAAGAACCAGAACAACCCGCTCAGGACATGCGGGACGGGCGGTGCAAACGGTTTGCGGAAGGAGCACGGAAGCGAGGATGGCGCAGAAAGCGCAGAAGGCGGGGGAACACGTGCTCTTCCGCACTGGTATCCGGCGGCTCGGCACCAAGGAGAGTGGTTTCTTCTACCGCTACGTCCAGATGAACGAGACCGTGCGTGACGGGCGGACCCTGGAGCGCATACAGGGTCTGAAGGTCCCCCCGGCCTGGCGGCAGGCCCGGATAGCGAAGAGCCCCGGCGCCAGGGTGCAGGCCGTCGGCTACGACACGAGCGGCAGGCTACAGTATCAGTACAGCGCCAGCTACCGGGAGCAGAAAGAGCGGGAGAAGTTCGAGCGGGTGCTACGCTTCGCCGACGCCCTGCCCGGGATGCGACAGACCACCAGCGCCCACCTCCGCCGCGAGGGGCCGGACCGGGAGAAGGTGCTGGCCGCGATGACGCGGCTCATGAACGTGGCCTACTTCCGGGTCGGGGACGAGCGCTACGCCAAGAATGGCACCTATGGCATCGCGACCCTGCGCGAGCGTCATCTCACCATAGACGGAGACACCATAATCTTCGAGTACTCCGGCAAGTGGGGCCGGGTCCGGCGTCAGGCCGTGACCGACCGGCGTCTGAGGACCGTCGTCGAGGAGTGCGTGGCCCTGCCCGGCAACGAGGTCTTCAAGTACCGCACTGGAGAAGGGGAGGTCCGGGACGTGAAGTCCAGGGACCTCAGCGCCTATGTAAAGCGGGTCGTGGGCGAGGAGTTCTCGCCAAAGGATTTTCGCACCTGGGCGGGCACCCTGGTCGCCGCCGTAAAGCTCTCCGAGCTCGGGGCCGCCGAGGACGAGAAGGCGGCCCAGAAGAACGTGCTCGCCGCGGTCGACGAGGCCGCAGAGAGACTCGGCAACACCCGCGACATCGCCCGGGCTTCCTACGTGAGCCCGCGCCTCATAGACCACTACCTCGAAGGCTCCGTGATAGCGCGCGGTGCCGACCGGGTGGAGGAGGTCATAGCCGCCGAGCAGGAGGGGCTTACGGAAGAAGAGGAGGCCCTGCTCGGGCTGCTCGGCGGCCGTCTGCGCCGGGAGCTGGAAGAGGCGGCATAGAGGACCCGGAGGATGGAGGTTTGGAGTGGGCGTCGAGGGTGAGTTCGACTACGGGCTGGACTTCGAGAACACGGATTTCCGGAAGAGGCCGGAGCTCTACAAGACGGGTAGAGGCGAGCAGGGCGTCCTCCTCGTGGAGCCCTACAAGTCCGAGATCCTCCCGCACTGGCGCTTCAAGACCCCCGGGATAGCCCGTGAATCTTCGGAGAAGATATACGCCATATTCCTTGAGTACCGGGAAGCCGGTGACTTCGTCGGTATGGACATGGCTCGCAAGTTTCTACAGATGGGCTACACCCGGGCCCGGCGCTACGCGAACCACCGCTCGGGCCGCAAGTACGAGGAGGAGTCTAAAAAGGTAAGACCCCAGGACGAGGGTGCCCTGGACGGTGAGAAGGCCGCGGCGGCTCGCATCTTCTACGAGAAGTACGTGCTCGCCCGGGACGACGAGTACTACGCGGGTCGGCGTAGAAACTGGGCGGAGAGGGAGAAGTCCGGCGAGGACCCTACGGAATAACCGGCCTGAAGTGGACCCGGGGGGACTCGAACCCCCGGCCTCCGCCATGCGAAGGCGGCGCTCTCCCAACTGAGCTACGGGCCCTGGTACCTGCCAGCGCCTCGCAATCCTAACAGCCGGTCATCGAAATTCAAGCGGTTAGAGCCGGGCCGCCGGTGGCGGCTGTTGGCCGTGTCGTGCTCCCCACCCTCGCGAACTGCCGGTCCTGCGCACCTTCCCGGTGCCGGAAAGGTGAAGGGGCGGGGAGGCCTGATCCAGCCGTGCCTATAGCCGCTTTTCGGCGCCTCATGGAGAGCCTTTTCGAAGCCCGCTCCTACCGTAGCCGATCCAGCCCGAGCCTATGCAACCAAAGACGCCCCCCGGGAGCTAAGAGGGGGGAGTCGCTGGCTTGCTCAACCCGCTCCCGGGCCAGAGTCGTATTTCACGGCAATGGTCGTACATTGTAGGAGAAAGGTTCTGACACCTGGGCCAGGATCAGGGCTACCGGTTTTTCTCTGGGCTCTCTAACTTGCGTCCATTCCGGGCCCCACGGCGCGCGTCCCGCCGGGCTTTACGTCTGGCGCGCTGCTCGTCGCGCCGGGGCACCGTCATCCGGGAGACCGGCCAGGGCTTGCCGTCGGCGAGGCGATTGTCCCAGCGGGCCGCCCGGAACTCCTCCTCCCCGGCGACCAGGATCACGATCTCCCCCGTCTCGGCGGTGATCGGCTCGGAGACCGCCCTGTAGCCCACGCGCCACTCTTCGTTTTCGAGTAGCAGTACCCTCTGGCCCGGGTCCGGGACCTTGGGCTTCTTGTCGAACATCGTGCGCAGGAACGAGATCATCGGTCACAAAGTTATCATCAAAGCTCCCGCTCTCAAAGCCCTTGCGGGTAGAACTTCTCCAGACCCTTCATATAGGGCGTAGCCGCAAGATGAATAACTCTGAATAACTCTGAATAACTCGCTATCCGGTACGGGCCGCTGGCGATCGGAACCCGATTAATATATGGTTCCCGACTGTAGTAATAGTCGTTCCGTGCCACCGGTGCTCCGGCAGGCGCGGGAGAGCGAGACCAGGAGGGGGAAAATTAATGGAAAGGTGGATGGGCCGTGACGCCCGTGCCGTCCGTGCCGTGAGGGTCTGCATCGTGGGTCTTTGCATGGCTCTCGTGGTGGCATTGACGGTGGGTAAAGCCGAGGCGAGCACCGGCTCGGCCGGGATCGATAGCGACGGGTACGTGCCGGTGGTCTACTCCTGCTTCGGTGGAGGCTCGGTCGGTACCTATAACTGGTTCTCCGACGGGTACCAGACTTATGGCAAGGTGATCGTCAACCAGTGCCTGTTGAATAACCTGGGCGCCGGACCACAGGATTTCGCGCGGGTCGTCGCACACGAGATGGGGCACTCCAGGGGCCTGCTGCACAGCGCCTACTCTTCCATCATGAACCCCGTGATCTTCATCACCGGGCTGTAGCATAGGGAGGGTAAGGAGGCTTTTCCGCCTCCTGCTCGAAATCTCCGTTCGATCCGGGAGCCGGTCCGGGAACTTCTGGATGCCGGGTGAATCCGCCGGATATCCTGGCCGGCTCTCACGGAGGAGCGCGCCAAGACACGCGAGCCTGGAGGCCAGGCCCTCGTAGTAGAATCTCTATAATCTCTGTAAGTAAGGGCTATGCTTGGCCCGCGGTCAGACTCGGGGGGTGCTATGGGCAGAAAGGGCGTGGGGGAGCTACAGGGGCTTACGGCGCAGGAAATCTGGGACGCCCACTTCAGAAACGAGCTGGAGGAGGAAAGCGAGACGGAGACGGTCTGGCAGGCGGCGGGGTTCCTGGCCGAGAGGGGCTACGACGTCTGGGAGTATCGCGAGACCGGGAGCAGAGGAACCGTCTGGCAGGATGGCCTGAGCAAGCTCTGGCTCGTGGACCACACGACGGAAGATATAAACGAGCTGGGCGAGTAGGCTGGCCCTTCTCCCGCTCTGCTGAGCAACCTTGTTTACCCCGGCTCGTCGTCTCTGATAGAGCCTCACGTAGACCGTAAACGGGAGAGCCTATCTAGCCTATCCGGTCTCTCTACTCGTCCGCGCCCTCCGAGGCCGTAACCTTCGATAGGCGGGTGGTTACCTTGGAGCCCGCGACCTGCCCGTAGTTCAGCAGGGTTACCAGCACGAGGCCGCCTACTATGTTACCGATCGTCGTGGGCAGCATGAAGCCGCCGAGGTACTCCGCGACGCTCACGTCGCCCGAGAAGACCCCCATCAGCACCGCCGAAGAGCCCGCGATGCAGTGAGTCAGCCCTGCCGCCGGTATTAGCGCCGAGAGCGCCGAGACGAAGAAGATCTGGGAGATCGTGTCCTGGGAGGCCGCCACGAGCCAGGCTATCAACGCCACCAGCCAGCCCCCGAAGACGGCCTTCACGCCGGTTGTCCAGAAGCCGTAGGCGTTTTTGCTCGAGACGTATTCCAGCAGGTACTCCATGCCGCCCGAGCTGAGGAGCTTCCCGTAGTACGCGACCACCGCGAACACGAGGGTGCCTAGGACGTTGAAGATAAATACAATGGCCCACAGCCTGAGCATGTTCGGCAGCCGCCGGGACTGGGCCAGTACCACCGTTACCGGCGTTACGGTGTTCTCGGTAAAGAGCTGCGACCTGCCGAGGATGACGATCAGGAACCCCAGTGGATACACGGCGTATGCCGCGAGGCCCACCCCGCCCGTCAGGGAGGCGACGATGGCGAGGGCGACCGTGGCGAAAGAGACGTTGAGACCCGCAGCAAAACCGCTAACCGCCAGACCGGCGCTCGCCCGATCCAACTCGTTCTTGCCGTCCTGTATGACGGTCTCTAGTATCTGCTGCGCCGATTTCGAGGCGGCCATGCGAACCCGGTCTCTCTAAAAGGTGGTGTTTACCGCATCATCTCACTACACAGCTCCGCACCGTGTAGCACCGCTTATCGTGCCGGATGCGCCGGATGTGCTGGATTTGCTGGCGTGCCTCGTGGTCGGGGCCGCCGGAGAGTCCTAGCTCTGGTTGTTCCCAACCTTGACGCTTTGTGGCTCGGAGAGCGTGGCGTAATCCCGGACCGAGATCTCAAGTACCCCGTTCTCCAGGGAAGTCTCGACGCCGTCCGCCCGCACACCATGCGGCAGCGTCACGCTCCTCCTGAAGTAGCCGAAGCGGCGCTCCCGGGCGTAGTACTCCCCGCTAGTGTCGCGCGAGCTCTTCTGCCCGGATATCGTGAGAATACCATCCGACAGCGAGAGGTCTATGCCGTCCTCCCTGACTCCGGGAAGGTCGACCAGCATCACCAGGTCCGAGCCTTCCGAGACCACGTCCAACTCCGGTGTCCAGGCGTCGGCGTGGCCCCGCTCTTTCTGTACCTCCCCCGGATGGGGACCGCTCATCCAGTTCTCCACGGCCCGGTTGTTCTCGCTTATGCTGTCGAAGAATCCTCTAAACGGGTTCGTCATGCCTCAACTCCTTCCGTGCAAGGCTTTGAGCGCCCGCACTAGCGTCCGCCGCGCAGGGGGAAGCGGGCTTCCGCCTCCCCCGTACAGCCTGGCTAGAGCCTAGCGCTGGCCCAGGAGGGACTTCGCCCTCTGCGCCCTCTCGGCGTCCTGCTGCTGGGACTCCCGGAAGAACTGCGCCAGCTCGGTGTCGCCTTCCTTCTCGGCGTCGTCTATGTACTGGGCGTACGTGTAGCCGCCCTCGGCCGCGCGATTGAGCACGCTGATGAGGTTGTATACCCGATCGCTGAGGCCGGTGTTATCGGTTCCGCCAACCATGTTTCCTCCTTACGAGGTTTGCTTACGAAACCAAGAGTACCCTAGAGTGCGCTTCATTAAACCAAAGTGCTCTAAAATTCTTTTCGGCATCATTCCCGGCGGTCTCGTCCGCTTTGCCCGCCGATCTCGCCACGGCGGTCTCCCGGGAAGGTCGGCGCAGGCTCGGAACCGGTCTCCGGGGGGCGCTCGGGGCCGCCGTCGCGGGCTTGCGGGGGAGTCTGCGGCGTGCCCCGGTCCCCTCTCCCGGCCGGTGTGCCGGCCTTCGAGACCGGGGGTTTACGCCACGGCTCGAAGAGCAAGGTCTGTCTCAGGTAGCCGAGGGCGGCGGAGATTATGGCTATGGCGGGCAGGGCGAAGAGGGCTCCGACGATGCCGTAGAGGGTGGAGGCGGCCATCACGCCGAAGAGCACCCAAAGGGGATGGACGTTCACGGAGTCGCCGATCACCTTCGGGACGAGGATGTTGCCCTCTATCTGCTGGGCCACGAGAAAGAGGGCGGCCACCACGAGGGCCTGGACCGGGCTCACGAGCAACGCCACCGCGACCGCCGGCACGGCCCCGAGGAATGCCCCGATCACGGGTATAAACTCCATGAGCCCGACCCAGAGGCCGAGCGCTATGGCGTAGCTTCCGATGGTGAACTGCACTATCGCCCACCCTATGACCCCCATGAGCAGGCACAGGAGGAGCTGACCCTTGATGAACTTGACGAAACGCTGCTCGACCACCTCCAGCATCTGTACGGTCTGGTCGCGCACGGTCTCCGGCAGCGCCCAGAGCGCCGCGCCCGTCACCCTCTCGCGGTCCACGAGCAGGTAGATGGAGATGATCGCGAGCAGGAAAAGGTTGAATACCGTGCCGAACACGCCGCCGACGAAGCCGGTGAGCGCCCTGGAGACGGTCTGCCCGGAGGGCGCCGCCTTCTGGGCGCGGCTCATCAAGGACTGGCGGTCGAGGCTGCCGATCTGATCCCCGAGGTACGGGATGGACCGGGCGCGGTCCACGAGCTGCGTGGCGCCGTCCACCAGGATCTGGGGGTTGCTGAAGAGGCTCTGTATCTGCCGGACCGCCGGCACGACCAGTGCCAGCCCCGCCACGCCGAGCACCGTCCCCAGTACGGCGAAGACCCCGAGCACCGCCACGACCCTCGGTACCCTCCGGCCCTCCAGCCGCTTCACGACCGGGTTGAGCACGTAGGCCAGTATCGCCGCCGCGAGGAAGATCAAGAGCACCCCCACGAGCTGGCGCACCAGCACCACGAGCAGCAATATGCCGACGGCGAGTGCTATGTACTGCACGTAGTCGGCGATGACCAGCCTGCGCGGACCATCCTCTTCGTACCTCTCGTGCCTCTCGGACCTCTCGGGCATTACCTTCCTCTCGTAAAGTCCCTGCCGTTCGCGCCGGTGTTCAGTCCCTGCCGTTCGCGCCGGTGTTGCCTCTTACCCAAAAGTGCGCTAGAGTACACTAAAATACTCTCAAGAGCTTAGTCGTAATCGTTTTGTCGTATATCCGTAGGTCGTGGCAGGCGGCGGGAAGGTGGATCGCGTGGACCGGGCTGCCAGAGGGGGCGCATTGCGGGGCGCATTATCGGAGAGCAAGGAGATACTGGAGGTGGGGGAGGTCGCCGCTTACCTGGGGGTCGGAAACGTCACGGTACACCGCTGGTGCCGGGACGGCCGGCTGCCGTGCTTCAAGGCCGGGCGACTGTGGCGTATCCGGCGCGGGGCGCTGGAGGAGTTCATGGAGCGTGGCGAGCAGCCCGAGACGCTGGCCGGCAGGCTGAGGTCTTTTATCGAGGTGCCGGACAACGTGCTCGGCATCGCCCAGAGCGTGGACCTGATGCACCGGCTGGATGCGGCGTTTTTCAAGGTCGGTGAGGCCCGTGGCGGGGTCTTGATCAAGTACCACGCCGGTGCCTCGGGGACCGGCCTCGAGCGGCTGAAGTCCTCTCTCGAACGGCACGGCTTCGAGGCCCGGAGGCTGGAGGGAGAGGGGCGGTTCCGGATGCTGGCGGACGTGTCCAAGCCGGGGCAGCGGGCCGAGGAGCTCCAGCGGCTCGCCTCTGAAGAGCCCGTGGACGGACGCTCGGTCTGGGCCGCCTTCAACTGGGAGGAGCGGCTGAGCCTGGACGCCTCGCTGGAGCAGCAGAGGTCGCTTACCAGGTTCGTCGAGGGTAGCTCGGTGGTGGTCAAGACCAGCGTGCTCGAGGAGGCGCTCGGGGAGTGGCCGGACGGTGGTGACCGCCGGGCCCAGCTCCAGCATTCTGGCTCCATATGGCTCTCCGAGGAGGGGATGTCCCTGAGCCGTACCAGCCCCACGCCCCCGGATTAGGGGGTTAGGGGAGCAGGCTCTGATCAGATTTTTCGGGAGATACGGTAGGCTCGGGAAAGGCGCGGGAGCCGGGCCGTAGCCAGAGAGGGTTTCGTTAGAGGGTTACCGGGAAAAGATGAGCCGGTAGACGGATGAGACTCCTTCACTCTCGGATACGCCTGGACCGTGAGCGGCCTCGTGGCCGGTGGATCTCGCTCTCCGACGAGGGTGCGGGGCTTGGCGGCGTCCGAGGCCCCGGCCTGGAGTCGGGTGTCCTCCCGGAGAGCGGTCGGGTTGCGATAGGCCGTCTCCCCGGTCCCGGCGTACCCCGGCGGGGGTCTCTCTGGTGGTGAAAAGACGTTGCTACAACGTGGCATAGAGGCTGAAAGACGATAAGAGAAAGGATGAAGAGATGTCAGAAGCGCAGATAAGTACCCAGGACCTCGACAGTACGCTCACGAACCTCGGAAACGGGGTAAGAGAGCTGGTGCTGGATAGGGCTATAGCTGAAGTTTCCGGCTGGCAGCGTAAGCTGGAAGCCTCCGGCGAGGAGGATCTCGTGGACATATCGCGGGATCTTCTCCAGCTCCGTGAGGAGCTTGACAAGGGTGTCGGCGACGGCGGACTGGATACCGGAGCCGTAGGCGAGCTGCTCAACAAGCTCGGCTCCAAGGTCCAGGCCGTGGCGGATAAAAGGGGCACCTCGGCCGGTCCCGGCGTAGAGGAGAAGCTCAAGGCCCTCGGCGGCCTGCTCTCCAACGAGGCGGCCTCCATCTCCAGCTAGCGAGACCGCGCAAGACCACGCGAGGCCGCCACGGAGTGCGCGGCGGAGTGCGGTCTTGCGCCGTGGCGCGGGGAAAGTAGAGCTACGGCCTAAATACCAGAGCTAAGAGTGCAGAGACGAGAAAAGGAGCGGACGTGCAGTATCAGGAGTTTGTGAATCGGGTAAACGAGCAGATACAGACCCGGGCCCCGGGCGACGCCGAGCTCGCCATCCAGGCAACGCTGTCCACCCTCGGCGAGCGCATAAGCGGCGGAGAGGCGGAGAACCTCGCGGCCCAGTTGCCCGCCGAGCTACAGACACAGCTAGAGTCCGGTAATCAGTCGGAGGAGGCCGAGCCCTTCTCACTGGACGAGTTCTACCTGAGGGTCGCCGAGCGGGAAGGGGTCTCCTCGCCGGACGCGGCCGTGGAGCACGCTAGCACGGTGATGGAGCAGCTCACGCGGGCGGTGACCGGCGGCGAGCTCGCGGACATCCAGCGCCAGCTCCCGGAGGAGTTCGAGCCGCTCTTCAACAAGCGGAGCTAACGGAGCTAAAACGCGGAGCCAGGAGCCCCTCGGGGTAGGAACTTACGCGCATTTCCCGTACAGTCCCTTACAGGAGCCTTTACCGGGAGTGGGAGCAAACTGGGCCAGTATGCGGCTCTCCGAGCTCGATAAGCTCTCGATAAGAGAGCCGGGCAAGGAAGATCAGGCAAGAGTAGATAGAAGCGCAGAAGATAGAACCGCAGAGCAAAGAAGAGCAGAAGAAGAGCAGAGGAAGAACCACATTGAGCGTAATGACCATCACCCAGATAGCCTCCACCGTCTCCAGCATTCTGGTGGGCTTCATCTTCGCCTACCTGTACTGGCGGCTCGTGAAGCTCCAGAGATACACCATAGACGAGCAGCGGGAGCAGAGGATCTCCGGCGGGCGGCCCCAGATCATCGTCGAGGCCGATTACCGGAGGCTGCCGGAGATAGACCTCGTCGTGCGCAACGTCGGCGGCGGTCCGGCGAAGAACATAGGCTTCGACTTTTCGGCGAACATAAAGAGCTCGACCGGGTTCGTCCTGACCGACCTCTTCTACCTCAGGGACGGCATGGACTTCCTTGCGCCGGGCGGGGAGATCCGGTGCCTCTGGGACGACATGCACTCTCTCGAGGAGACGCTCAAGGAGGAAGGCCTCCAGCACGGTATCCGGGTAAGGACCTTCTACGAGGGCATGAACGGGGATGACTACGACGAGAGCTACGGCATAAACCCGCTCCTCTACCAGGGCATCCGCAACGCCACCCGCCGGGACATGGACGATCTCGTCGAGGTCCTGGAAGAGCGGCTGCCGGGCGGCACGGGCGACCAGTCCCCGGACAGCGCGGAGGAGTTCGAGCAGCAGCGGGACGAAGGAGAGCACTCAGACCAAGAAGACCAAGAAGGTCAAGAGGGGCAAGACGGTCAGGAGCAGCAGCCGGACGGTGAGCAGAGGCCCCAGGGCCGAAAAGAAGGGCATGACGGGAGCAGTACATACGGCTCCTGGGCCGCCCGCACCACGCCGGACTGGGCCTCTTCCGACGCCGCCTCCGAACCCACTAACAATCAGTAAAGCATCAGTAAACGATCAGCCAAGCCCAGGGTACCTGGAGTAGAAGGAGAGATGGCGATGGCACTTACGGAGTTCAGCGAGCACCAGACACAGCAGATGCTACAGGCGGTTCGCGGTTGGCTGGGCCGTCAGCAGGAGGCACAGGGAGGCCAGTCGTCGGGGGGCGGCTACGTGAAGCTAGACGCTGACACCGTAGAGAGCCTGGGGAGCGACTTCGGCCTCGACAAGCCCTCTTCCCACAGGCTGCTAATAGACCTGGTGGAAGAAGGCTATCTGGACGCGGAGTGTCATACCTCAGGCTCGGAGGTGACCCCGCTGCGCCACGCGGAGGTAAGAGGGCTGACCGACAAGGCCGCCGGAGAGCTCTCCTAGCCCGAGAGCCCGGTAGGTACACCCGGTTTCATCCGGGCCATTCGCATCATCCACGCTATTCACGTCCGTTTACAGGGAGGAGGCCGCTAATGGCCGACCGGAGCAAGAGGGAGCGGAAGTTGATCTCGCTCATGATCAACGACTTTGAGGCCGCCGAGCTTAGTGAGGCGCGGATGAGCGAGCTGACCTCCGAGGTCGAAAACCTCTCCGACGAGGAGCTCGGGGACATGCTAACCACCCGGCTCGGGCTGTCCGGCGCGAGCAGCGAGGCGGAGCTAGACGAGGCCCTGGATAACGTATCGGAGCCGGAGTTGATCTCCGGTTCCGGGCTGGACGACTTTACGCGCGCACCGGACATGAGCCACGAGCCACGCCCGGAGGAGCGCGAAGGATAAGGATCACCCGGCCCGGGGCGCGTGTAGACGGCCGATCAAACCTCCCGTAAAGTCCCACAAAGCTCGACAAAGTCCCGGAAAGAGCCCGGCAGCACAGATAAGCCCACTCCGTCAGGATGTGCCACCGCCAGGGAATGTTCAGACTGGGCTTCCCGTGCCTCCGGAGCAGCCGTTACCGGAGAGCGGAGCCGTCTGGCTAATACGGAACTGCTCGACGAATTGATCGAGTCGGGGGTCGCCAGCCTCTTCGAGACGGAGTTGGTTTCTCCAGGCGGTCACGGTCACCGGGGCGGGCTGATCCGGATACGGGCTTACGAGCACATACTCCTCGTCCGAGTAAGAGCGCAGGGTATCCACCTGCCGCTGCGGGAGATCCGGCCCGTAGGTGATCCAGACCGCGCCGTGATCCAGGCTGTGGACCGCGTTCTCGTCCCGCACCGGCTCCGGATAGAACCCGCAGTTCTGCCACAGCGGGCCGTGGTCTCCGTTGGTCGGCGGCGTCCGCTCGTAGTCCACCTCGCCCTCGACGAGGCCGTTCGTCGTTGCCGGATACGTCTTTACGCCTTCCGGCGGGTTCTCCGGTGGCGGCTGTGCCGGGTCTGGCTCTCCGCCGCCCGCCGGCAGCATGCTCGAGTTCTCCTCCGGACCGACGGTCGCCTCCGCCGGTGTTAGCCCGCTTTCAGAGGCTCCAGAGGCCTTAGAGGCCCGCTCCTCTCCGCTTTTCGAGGTCGCCGCGGTGCCGTTCGTAGTCTCGAAATCGGCCTCCCCCGAGCCCCCGCCACAGGATGCGGACAGCACCACGAGGGCGAGCATGAGAAAGACCGCCGGGATACGGGTTTTCGTGCTCTCCACGCTCTCCTACTCTCCAGTGTTTCCCGTGGTTGAACGTCGCCGGAGCCGGTTCCGGGCGGGAACTGCTTCCGGATACTGTGCCGTATAATTGAGCCTAAATGAATTTAACAGCTTACCGTTTGCCGAAATAGTGCGTCGTATTACTTTGTGCTGGACTGTGGTCTGCCTCCCCGATGTGAGCGGAAGCTCTTGGGTGGGGCCCTGCGTATAACGCGTCCAGGAGACGCTCGTCTCCTTCGCGGGTTTCACGAGAACGTCCCCGGCATCCAGACCGTAACGTCCGGCGGCGCGCTTCGCGTGTATTCGCGTGTAGGAGAACCCGGAGCACGCCCCGGCGTAGAGACCGCTGCGGAAGATGAACCTCTCCTCGATACCGTTTCTATACCGACTTGCCCGGCATCCCTGGCATCTGCAACAATGCCGGGAGCTTCAAGGAGCCGGGGCTCCAGGAGGAGAGGGTGGGTATGGTCCCCTACGAAAACGTACGAAAAACTCCCGGCGCTTCCCGGGGTTCGCGTGGGAATGGGGAACGCTTGCAGGCTGGGGTAGAGGATCGCGGGTAAGGTCCACGGACATCACCCGGACGGCGCGAGACGAATAAGGAGGAGAGATGAGAGAGGTCAGGAATCTCATAGGGGGAGAGTGGGAGGATGGAAATGGCTCTTCAGCCCAAGACACAGAGTCAACGGAGCCGGTTTACGACCCGGCAACCGGCGAGGTCATAGCAAGTACCCCGCTCTCTAGCAGGGAAGAGCTAGACCGGGCGGTTAGCGCCGCGGGGGAGGCCTTCAGGGCGTGGTCGGCAACCCCGGTGGTGGATAGGGCCAGGGTACTATTTCGCTA